>JACRCS010000707.1 GCA_016218905.1 Deltaproteobacteria bacterium | reverse complement strand
CCTTCCCGGCCGCGAGGAGGCTCTCTTTGCGCGCCTCGAGGAAGGCGGTCGTCGAGGGGGAGGAGAACCTCAGCGCGAGGATTCGCGGGATCGGGACGAAGACCCCGAAGAGCAGGGAGAACGCGAGGACGGCGACGAGGAGCAGGAGCGCCGCCCTGCGCGAGGAACCAAGGCGACGGCTCATGGGGCTGCGGACCTCCTCGTCAGCCGAGCACCTCCGTGAGCGTGGCGCGGAGCCGCTGGACGCCGAGGAGCGCCTCGTCCTTGCCGAGTGTCAGCGCCGGGCGGAGCCGGATGGCATTCTCGCCCGACGCGAGCCCCATGACGTTGTGCTTCTGGAGCCAGGTGGAGAGGACCTTCCCGCGGGTGGCGCCGTCGGGGAAGTCGAAAGCGAGGAAGAGGCCCCGGCCCCGGACGTTTCCCATCCTTCCGGGGAACTCCCGGGCGAGCTCCTCCAGCTTTTCCTTGAGGAAGCCGCCGACGACGTTCGCGTTCTGGACGAGGTTCTCCTCGTCGATGATCTCGAGGAACTTCCGGGCCCTCACCATGTCGACGAGGTTTCCCCCCCAGGTCGAGTTGATGCGGGAGGACACCGTGAAGACGTTCTCGCTCTCGTCGAAGACCCGATCGTTGGCGGCGAAGCCGCAGACCTGCATCTTCTTGCCGAAGGCGAAGAGGTCGGGTTCGACTCCAACCGTCTGAAAGCCCCACATCCGTCCGGTGAGGCCGATGCCGGTCTGCACCTCGTCGAGGATGAGGAGCATCTCGTTCTCGTCGCAGAGCTGCCGGAGGCCGGCGAGGAACTCGGTGCGGAAGTGGTTGTCGCCCCCTTCGGCCTGGATCGGCTCGATGATCAGGGCCGCCACGTCGTCGCGGTTCTCGACGAGAGCCTGCTTGACCTGCGCGAGCGCGAGAGCCTCGACCTTCATCACCCGCTCGATCTCGGCTTCGTCGACGGGGAAGCGGAGCTTCGGGTTGACGATGCGCGGCCACGGGAACTTCGGGAAGTACATCGTCTTGCGCGGGTCGGCGGTGTTCGTGAGCGAGAGGGTGTAGCCGGTCCTTCCGTGGAAGGCCTGCTCGAAGTGGATGATCTGGTGCCCCACCTCGCGCCGGTAGCCCTTCCGGAAGTTCTTCCTCACCTTCCAGTCGAAGGCGGTCTTCAGCGTGTTCTCGACGCCGACCGAGCCTCCCTCGACGAAGAAGAGGTGGGAGGCATGGCTCGCCGGGACGGCGATCCGCGCGAACGTCTCGACGAACCGGGCCATCTCCTGCGTATAGATGTCGCTGTTGGCGGGCTTGGTCAGGGCGGCCCGGTGCAGCTCCGCCAGGAATTCGGGCTCCTTCAGCCTCGGGTGGTTGTATCCGATCGGGATCGTCGCGAAGTGCGTAAAGAGGTCGAGAACCTCGACGCCGTGGAGGCTGTCGTAGATGAGGCTTCCCCGGGAACGATCCAGGTCCATGACGACGTGGTAGCCGTCGACGAGCATGTGACGGCCGAGCGTACCGAGGACGTTCTCCGGGGCGATCTGGGTAGTGGTCGACATCATTACTCCCCCGCGTGGCGCCCTTCTGCCGAGGGCGCAAAAAAGCATGTTAGCAGGGGCTCGAGAACCGCGAAGCGCGCGGTCAGGTCTTGAGGATCACGCTCGAGTAGGAGGGGGGGCCGCCCTCCCGGCGGGCGCTGACGACGCAGTTCTTCCCGGCGTCCTTGGCGAGGTAGAGCGCGGCGTCGGCCTTCTTCAGGAGCTCGTTCTTCTGCTCGGCCGGGGGGCGCCCCGGCGTGCAGTGCCGTCGGTAGGACGCGACGCCGAGCGACATCGTGATGACGCCCTTCAGGTTCAGGGCCGGCTCCCCGGGCCCGATCGACATGGGGAGGAAGGTCCACTCCTGGATGGCCCGGCGGATCCGTTCGGCGATCTCGGTCCCCCTGGTGAGGTCGCAGTCGAGGAGGATGACGGTGAACTCGTCGCCGCCGTACCGGCAGGGGAGGGAGGTCGTGGCGGCGAGCTGGCGCTGGAGGACGAACGCGACCTCGCGGAGGATCTGGCTCCCGGCGAGGTGGCCGTGCTCGTCGTTGACGGCCTTCAGGTGGTCGCAGTCGAGGAAGAGGAGGGTGAGGTCGCTGTTCCCCGGCAGGGCGAGGCGGTCGATCTCCTGCTGGAGCTTCTTGTGGAAGTACCGGTCGTTGTAGAGCGCGGTGAGCGAGTCGCGCCTCGCGACCTCGCGGGCGCGTCTCTCGTCGAGAAGGTTCTGAAGGGCGAGGGAGAGGGTGTCGCCGAAGAGGGCCATCAGCCGCTCGTCCCGCTCGTCGAAGCCCCCGCCCTGACGGTTGACGAGGACGAGGGAACCGCAGACGTGGGACTCGATGACGACCGGGACGCCGAGCGCCGACAGGACGGGTGAGGCGAACTTCCCGTCGGACTCGAGGGAGAGGGCGCGCGCGCCCTTCATCTCGTTCACGGCCGTACGCTCGCCGCGTGCGTAGGTGAACCCTGCGATACCGTCGACGGGCCTCACGCTCACGCCGACCGCGGGCTCACGAAACTCGCCGGCGGTGGCGATGACGGTGAGCTCGTTCCGGGAGCGGTCGTCTTCCTTGGCGATCGGGTCGTCGAGGAGGAGGACGGCCGCTTCCGCCGGGACGAAGTCGAGCGCCTTCTTCACCAGGGTGACGAGAAATCGCTCCGGGGCGGTCCCGCTCGTTTCGTCGAGGAGCCGGTGGCGCTCCATGAATCGGGCGAGCTTCGCCGGCGCGAGGACCCTGGAAGGGACGGTCACGTCCTGATTCTAGGCGCGTCCCGGGCCGCGGACGCTTCCGAGAACGGTCCGGACCTTCTCCCGAAGGCGGGTGATCTCATCCGCGTAATCCCCGAGCTGGGGGGCGAACCGGAGGAAATCGGCCTGGGAAAGGAGCT
>JACRCS010000706.1 GCA_016218905.1 Deltaproteobacteria bacterium | reverse complement strand
GGGTTCCTCGGGGCCTACACGACGTTTTCCACGTTCGAGTTCGAGTGCCACGCCCTCCTAGAAGACGGCGAGTGGGCGCTCGCCGTCTTCAACATGTTCGGGAGCCTCTTCCTCGGCCTGCTCGCGTTGCGCCTGGGGATCATCATCGCCCGGCAGTGGGCTTGAACCACTGGATGCCGACGCCGCGACACCGGACAGCTCCCTCTGTGCTGCTGCAATCGCCGCGCCCCGGAGGCCCTCCCTCCTGCCGGACACCTGACGGGGAGCTCATGAACCCAGCCCAGTTCACCGCCAAGTGGTCCCGGGCCGGAGTTTCTCGGGGTCGTGGAAGACCGCGCGCAGGATCTCGAGACTGCGGGGCTCGGCCAGGTCGGCCAGCGCGATCTCGTGGACCCTCGCCGCCGTGGCCGTGAAGTTGGTGCACCAAGATCCGGTCGAGGTCGCAGACGACCAGGAGCGGCGGGTTCTCCAGGGACTCGCGGTACTGGAGAAGGTGGTCGTAGGCGGCGGAGAGTGAGGCACGAAGAAGGGGCCCCCAGGAGGCCCCTTCTTCGTGCGTGATTCGTCGATGAACGTTCAAGGAGCAGCGACCCTGCGTCGGTTAGAGAAGAGATCCCATGGGGAAGGTGGTGAAGGTCCGGCAGAGGGGGCAATGCGATCCTGTCGGGGGGTCACCTCTGATTGGCGTTGAGCGGGGAGGAAAGCCGATGTCCTGGAAGAACTGGTCCGTCCACCTGCGCATCGCCGCCTGCTTCGGGCTGCTCCTCTTCGTGCTCGGCGGCGTGGGCGTCTGGATCACGGCGGAGAGCCGCGCCGTCGCCCGGGACCTCCGCCAGGCGCGCGGCGAGAGCGCCGTCTTCGCCGACCTCGCCCGCCAGCTTCAGATGAACGTGCTCCAGGTGTGGCAGTGGCTGACCGACATCTCGGCCACTCGAGCCCTGGACGGCCTGGACGACGGCTTCGCGAAGGCGGAAGAGAACTACGGGGCGGCGGCTGCCGGCTTGGCGCGCTTCGATGACATGTTCCGGCGCGAGGGACGTCGTGAGGAGATGGAGCGCGTGCAGCGGCTGCGTTCGGAGCTCACCGCCTACTACGACCTGGGCAAGCGCATGGCCGAGGCCTACGTGCGTGGCGGGCCCCAGGAGGGCAACGCGCTCATGGGGGAGTTCGACAAGGCCGCTGACGCGCTGTACGGAGACCTTGCTCCGTTCGTGGCCGACCAGAGGAAGGAGCTCCTGGCCGTTCTCGACGCCGGAGAGGCCACCTCGGTCCGGCTCGAGCGGGGCGCCCTGGCCGCCTTCGGGGTGTCCCTCCTCGCCGTCGCGGTGCTCGGCGCGGCCCTGACGCGTTCGATCCGTGAGCCTCTCAAGGAGTGCGCCACCTTCGTATCCACCGTGGCGACGGGTGACCTGACTGCGTTCGTCGCCGTCCGCCGGAGCGACGAGTTCGGCCGGCTCCAAGAAACGATGAACGTTATGGAGGGCAAGCTGCGCAGGATCGTGGGCCAGGTCCTCGGGGCGAGCGCAGAGCTTTCGGCCGTGGCGGAGGAGCTCACGGCCACGACGGAGCAGATGGCGGCGAGCAACGCCGAGGTGTCGGCGCAGGCCCAGGCCGTCGCCGCGTCCTCCGAGGAGATGAGCACGGCCGTCGGCCAGGTGGCCCGTAACACAGACACCGTGCGGTTGTCGGCGACTGAGGCGAGCCAGGCCGCGGCCGAGGGGGCGGAGGTGGTGCTGGGGACGGTGGAGGCCCTCGGCGAGGTGTCCGGCGTGGTAAAGCAGACCGCCGGCCGGTTGCAGGGGCTCGACGCCGACTCGCAGCGGATCGGGACCGTGGTGGAGGTCATCGAGGACGTGGCGAACCAGACCAACCTCCTGGCCTTGAACGCCGCCATCGAGGCGGCCCGAGCGGGGTAGCACGGCCGAGGGTTCGCGGTCGTGGCCGACGAGGTGCGCAAGCTCGCAGAGAAGACCGTCAAGGCCACGAGGCAGATTGCCGACATCGTGAGTGCGACCCAGTGTGGGACAGCCCAGGCGGTGGCCGGCATCGGGGAAGGGCAGGAGGTGGCGAACCGAGCCCGGAACCTGGGGGAGCGCACGGCCGCGACCATCCGACTGGTGGAGGACCGCATCGCGGAGACCGCCGGCCAGACCGCGCAGCTCGCCTCCGGCGCGGAGCAGATCGCGACGTCGATCCAGGGTCTGGCGATCAACGTGGAGCAGATCTCCCGCGGCATCGAGGTCAACACCGCGTCAGCAGAGGAGATCGCTCGGACGTCCGAGATGTTGAGCGGCCAGGCCGAGGAGCTCCGGAACCTGGTGGCGGGCTTCCGTGTGTGAAGCGCCCTGACGATCCGCCCGCCTGAATCGGCCTCAAGATCGTCTTCTTCGGGCCGGAGCGCAGCGGTAAGCTCGTCCTGATTCGCGTGGGCTCACATTCTCGTTGACACGGCCCGCCACCCTTCATTGCCATCCAGGCATGAAACCGACCCGGACCGATCCGAAAGACCCCAAGACCCTCGCCTGGCGGGCCGAGATCCTGAAGGCCACGGCGCAGCCCACGCGGCTCGCGATCCTCGAGTTCCTCCGGCAGGGGGAGGAGTGCGTGTGCCGCATCTTCCCCGCCATCGGCGGCAACCAGCCCAACGTCTCCAAGCATCTCGCACTGATGAAGAAGGCCGGCGTCCTGGATTCCCGCCAGGAGGGCACCATGACCTTCTACTGGATCAAGGACACTCGCGTGTTCGAGATCCTGGACCTGGTGGACGAGATGCTGCGCCGGGAAACAAGGGAGCGCCTGAAGGCCGTGGGCTGAAGGGCCCCTTTTTTGTCGGGAATGATTACCAATTGGTTATATAGGGGAGAAGCCAATGGAGCCGCGAGTTGTGAAGTGTGGTGCCCGCATTGCCTCGGTCCTCGCCGGGGCCTGCCTCTTGATGGCGGCGACGGCTGCGTCTCATCCCACACTGGCGGAGGCTTCGTTCTCATCCCCCTCCTCCATCAGCGGCTGGTAGTCGATCTCCACGGGTTGACGTCGCAGGAGTTCTTGGACGGCGGGAAAGTGGTGAGGCCGACCACGCTGCCTCGCCCCAACCCCAACGCGAGAGGAGCGCCCCATGTTGACCCAGAAGGAGAAGGAACTGATCGCCGTCGGCGCGTCCGTGGCCTCAGGCTGCGAGCCGTGCACTGCCCACCACGTGAAGGCAGCCCGCGAAGCAGGCGCGTCGGACGCCGAGCTTCGCGGCGCAGTGGACGCGGCGTTGGAGGTGCGAGGTCGGGCTACCGGCCGGATGGCGGGGGTGGCGGCGCGCGAGCTCGGCCGGGCCGCGCCCATGCCAGGGTGCTCGGGTCTGGAGGGCCTGAGTCGCGTCGAGGCCCTGGTCTGTGCCGCCGCGGCGCTGGCCGCCAACTGCGGAGCCGGAGTCCCCGGCTTCCTGGCGGCCGCCGCGCGATCCGGCGCCACCGAGCGCCAGGCCCAGGTCGCCCTCGGCACCGCTCGACAGATCAAGAAGGTCGCGGCGGAGAAGGCGGAGGCCGAGGCCTCCGGGGATCAAGAGCGGAAACCGTCCCAGGCGTGCGGCTGTGGAGGCGTAACCTCGCCGTCCGCCTGCGGCTCCTGAGGAACGTATCCTCGGGGGCTCCGGCAGGACCCTCGGGGATCCCCGGCGGTGGTCGGGGCGGTGGCCTGGGCGATGGCAGAGGTGCCCGGGAATCCGTCCACCCTTTACGAGGCCGGGCGACGGGCGGAGGAGTTCTTCGACGCGTCCCGCGCCCGGGTCGCACGACTCGGTGGAGTGCAAGACCCGTTCGAGGCGGTCTTCACCTCGGGAGGTACGGAGGGGGACAACGAGGCCCTCATCCGGCGCCTGCCGCGCCCTCGCGAAGAAGGGCGAGGGTGCCGGGTGCGAGATCCCGCCGGAGTTTCTGACATAGGCAGGCGTTTTGTGGGCCGAAAGGCGTTCGTCGGGAGCATCCAGGTCTTGAAGATCGCGGAGGCGGTGGGAGCTCCGCGCGGCGCATGACCTGGAGGAGCCCCGCCCGTTCCCAACCCGTTTCGGAGGAGTCGGTCATGGAAGGATTTCTGGAGTTTAGCCACGACAAGTTCCTCTTTCGCGTGAAGGAAGGCTACCGGTACAGCGGCGACGACTTCTGGGCGGACGTCCAGGGCGACGTCGCCG
>JACRCS010000705.1 GCA_016218905.1 Deltaproteobacteria bacterium | reverse complement strand
TAGGTGACATGAAATCCTTCACTGAAAAAATTAAGATTGATCGTCAGCGATGAATACGGACGTAAGACAAGCCCTTCGAGTTCGATCTCGAATTCGCACATCGGATCGATCAGTGTAACCGACACCCCGCCCTGCCGGTATGTCAAACGAGTGAACTTGATCTGCTCCGTCAGGGGGCCGCTGAACCGTGCGTCAACTGCCAGCCCTTCCCGACTGCTGAACGAGCGCTCATAGCTGGCCAGTCCCTCCTCTACCGGGCCTTCGTACTTCTTCCTGCCTCCTTCGAAGAGGAGCGCTCTAGTACAGAGATTTCTCACAGCAGCGAGATTGTGGCTTACAAAGAGCACTGTTCTGCCAGATTTCGCCACCGTCCCCATCTTGCCGAGGCACTTCCGCTGGAACTGGATGTCGCCCACGGCGAGGACCTCATCCACGATCAGGATATCGGGATCGAGGTGCGCAGCCACCGAGAACGCCAGCCTCACGTACATGCCGGAGGAATACCGCTTCACCGGGGTGTCAACGAACCTCTCCACCTCGGCGAAGGCGACGATCTCGTCGAATTTCCGCTCAATCTCCCCTTGTCGCATGCCGAGGATCGCCCCGTTGAGGAAGATGTTCTCCCGGCCGGTAAGCTCGGGGTGAAAGCCCGTGCCGACCTCGAGCAGGCTCGCCACGTGCCCCTTGAGACGAACGACGCCTTCCGTCGGGGTCGTCACCCGCGACAGTATCTTCAGGAGCGTGCTTTTCCCTGCGCCGTTCCTGCCGATGATGCCGACGACCTCGCCCTCGCTGACCTCGAAAGATACGTCCCGCAGGGCCCAGAGGATTTCATCCCGGTCAGGCTTGGCACCGTCCTCCCCGGTCACGCAGGAGTTCGGATCCTCCTCGCCGCGCAGTCTCGCCCACCCGCTCTGAATCTCCTTGCGGAGCGAGCGGTGGCTCAAGACACCGAGCCGGTAGCGCTTTGCAAGGTTCTCGACGCGGATGACCGTTCGACTCATACCGTGTCCACGAAGCTCTTCTCGACCCGGGTAAAGAGCACGACGCCAATCAACAGAAGAATCACCGTCGCTATCGCGCTCGCCAACAAGGCGCCCGCTGGGGCAGCCGGGGTGCCGAGGAGGGCATGCCTGAACTGCTCGATCACCGGCGCCATTGGATTGACCGCGAGCACCCAACGCCATCTGTCAGGGATCTGCGAGCTGGGGTAGACGATCGGCGTCGCATACATCCAGAGCTGCACCCCAAAGGAGACGAGGTGCGACAGGTCACGATACCTCGTCGTGAGCGAAGAGACGATGATCCCGCAACCGAGACCGAGGCCGGCAAGCTGCAGGAGGAGCAGCGGGCACGCCAGGATCGCCAGGGTGGGCGATATGGCGGCGCCGCTTGCGGCATACCAGAGGTAGAAGCCGAGGAAGAGGAGCACCTGGATGAAGAAGGTCACGAGGTTGTTCAACACGGCCGCGATGGGAACCGTCAGCCGCGGGAACCAGACCTTGCCGAAGAGGTGGGCGTTCCCGACGAAAGTGTTCGCGGCGTTGTTGAGGCATCCCGAGAAGTAACTCCAGGGGATGAGGCCGGCCATGTAGAAGAGGAAGGGGGGCATGCCGTCGGTCGGGATCTTCGCGAGGCGCCCGAAGACGACGGTGAACATCAAGGTCGTCAGGAGGGGCTGGAGGAGGAACCAGAGCGGCCCGAGGATCGTCTGCTTGTAGACGGCGACGAAGTCCCGGCGAACGAAGAGCTTGATCAGATCGCGGTATCGCCAAATGTCTCCGAGCCGCAGGTCGAACCAGCGTCCGGACGGGCCGATGACCGTGGTCCAGTCATCGGTAACCTTAACTTGCTCTTTCATGCCGCCTTCAGGGGGTCTCGGGGAAGGATCCTGTCCAGGATAGAGTCCAATCTCGTACCAAATCTGGCATACGAGAAGTAGTCGAGCCCTTCGGGCACGCCTTTCGGGCGCGCGAGAGCCTCGCGGATGCCGTTCGCGATCGACTCGCGAGAATCGGGGTCGACCAGCACGCCGAGCCGGCCATCGAGCACAGCTTCGCGGCCGCCGTCGAGGATGCTTGCCACCACGGGGACCCCGCTCGCCATCGCCTCGAGAAAAACGTAGCCGAACCCCTCTCCGCGGCTCGGCATGACGTACGCGTCGGCAAGACGGAAATGCGCCGCCTTTTCCTCCTCGGGAACATATCCCGCAAACACCACACTGAATGAGATCCCCAGATCGTTTGCCTTGCGCCGGAGTCGAGGCAGATCATCACCCTCGCCCACGACAAGGTAGGCGAGATCCGGCATCTCGCGGAGCAGAGACGGCAGCACATCGAGCACCTCGTCGAAACCCTTCGCCCGCTCCTGGGAGACGATTCTGCCGACCGTGAGGAGCACCCGCTTTCCTTCGAGGCCATATCTTCGCCGAAGCGTCGTAATGTCCGAAGCGACGCTGAACTGGTTCAGATGTATCGCGTTCGGCAGGACGGTGCAGCGTGCCGGCGCAACGGGAGCCCATGTCAGGAATCGGTTGAGCGTGACGGAGCTGACCGACACGACCGCGTCCAGCTTCTTCAACGCATGTCGTACTGCCAAGCCACCAACGGGCTTCCAGGCATCCACACCGTGCAGAAAGACGAGAAGGGGTGCGCCGGTCTTTCTCTTGAGGGCCCAGCCCAGCGGAGCGAGATTGATGTGGCCGCAGATGATCATGTCGGCGTCATGGATCTCCGGCAATCTCAGAGCGAGGTTGCGCAGGTAGGCCACCTTTCCCCCGCACCCTTCGAGCGAATACATCAAACCGATCGGTAACGGGCCGAACGGGTCCGGGGCGTGGCGGGGAAAGCCCATGACCGCTCCGCAGTCCGGGCGATTGCAGAGCGCCTCCATGAGGTCACGCCCATGCTGTGCGATCCCACCCCGGGCCCCATAGCCGTCCGTGGCCAGCACGACGAACTTTCTCGTGCGCTCAAGGTCGAAGTCCGAATCGTCCGTGACGACCGTCGAAGCCAACGAACCGTACACCCGTCTTCCCCACCCACGGAGCCCCCTGCCGACGACGGCCTCGGCGGACTTGAGGTACCAGTTCCGGACCGGAATGGAGAAGCCGGTCTTCTCCCGCTTCCTGATGTAGTCGGGAAGTCGTGCCGCCACCAATCCGGCAACCTCACGCTTGGTCACGGGAGATCCCGCCGATGAGGCACCTCGGACCGCCTCGAGCAGACGCGCGTCGACGAGCGGCACCCGGACCTCGAGCGAGTGCGCCATCGAGGCCCAATCCGCATCCCTGAGAAGCTGATTGCGCATGTACCAGCAGCTCTCCAGGGCCGTCATCTTCCCCGAATCGTCCGTGATCGACGCTTCGGTCTCGGCCAGCCGGTCGAGCGTCCGCAACTCCTGCAGCCCTGCCCTGGCCATATCGGGATCCATCACCGCGGGGAGCTCCCAAGGCATGTGCAGACCCCGCCGCAACAGGTAGGCACCGCCCCACGAGGATCCATACTCCAGAAGCGAGGCGAACTTCGGCGAGGTCATGCGGGTTAGCAGGGGCGCGGCGACCCTCCTGCCGGCTGCGCCAAGCGCCGGCCACCAGCCGAGGGGGCGCAACAGCGATACGCTCCTCGGCACCTGCCGGAAGCTCGGATATCCCCCGAAGAGTTCGTCGCCACCGAGCCCGGAGAGAGCAACCTTCATCCCGACTGCCGCCGCAGCCTTGCTGACGAACCAGGAGTTCACGCCGTCGATGCTCGGCTGGTCCATCGCCGCCAGGAGCCGGTCACGGTCCTCCTCGAACTCCTCGCGGTGGACCCAGACGGTATCGTGTTCGAGGCCGAGCCGGGCGGCCACCCGCTTCGCGAGCGGAGTCTCGTCCTCCGGCGTCCCGCGGTACTCCTCGAAGCCGAGCGTAACGCTGTGGAGCCGGCCGCCAGCCTCGGCCGCAAGCGACGCGATCATCGTCGAGTCAATCCCCGACGAGAGAAAGAGCCCCACGGGGACGTCGGCTACCAAGTGCGCTCTGACGGAGTCCCGGAGGGCTGCGCCGAGAAACGCCGAGCGATCACCCTCCCCTGCCGGGGGGTCGACCGCGGCCGAGGCGATCATCTCCGGTATGCCGCAGTAGCGCACCGTCCGTATCCTCCCCCCCTCGCACACGGTCACGGTCGCACCCGCCGGCACCGACCTGATGCCCTGGTACAGCGTGTACGGCTCCGGCACGTGGCCCCAGAGGAAGAACCCGGCGTGACCCGCCGGGTCGGGGGAGCGGTCTATCCCCTCCGCCTTGAGGATCGCCTTCACCTGGGAGGCGACGACGAGGCGCCCCTTGGCGAAGGAGTAGTAGAGCGGCTTGATGCCGTAGGGGTCGCGGGCGAGGAGGAGCCGCCGTTCCCTGCCGTCCCAGAGCGCGAAGGAGAACATCCCCCGCAGGCGGGTAAGCATCGCCGGGCCGTCGGCGAGGTAGGCCGCGAGAAGGACCTCGGTGTCGCTCTGCGAGCGGAAGGGGACACCTCGCGCCTCAAGGTCGCAACGCAACTCCCGGTGGTTGTATATCTCGCCGTTGAAGACGATGGCGCATGTACCGTCAGCCGAGCGCATCGGCTGGGCCCCACCGGGAGAGAGGTCGATGATCGCCAGGCGGCGGTGGCCGAGGGCGACGCGACTGTCAGAGGAATACCAGGAGCCACTGCCGTCCGGTCCGCGGGAGGCCATGCTCTCGCGAACGGCGAGGAGTTCTTGCTCGGTGGGCGGCGCAGCCTCGGGCGTCGCGGCGAAGAGGGCCACGATACCGCACATGTCAGCGGGCGATCCGTGCGGGGTTCAATCGCGTCGAATTGAGCTTGGTGGGGGCGGCGGGAATCTTGCCCGGGGTGGCAGGGAGCAGAAGTGGGCGCACAAGGCCGGCGAT
>JACRCS010000710.1 GCA_016218905.1 Deltaproteobacteria bacterium | reverse complement strand
GGAGGCGATGGCAGCCCCCAGGCCGCCGTACTTCGGGATCAGCACCAAGTTCAAGGCGACGTTGGTGAGCCCACCAAGCACCACCGTCAGAAAGTGCAGTCGCGTCCAGTTCATGGCCATCAGGAACGAGCTTCGAGCGACGCCGAGGTTGACGAAGATCCCGGCCCACACCAAGACGGCCAGCATGGGGCCTGCGGCCGCATACGCGGAGCCGAAGAGCAGCTTCACCAGGAATCCGGAGAACAGCGTGATCGGCACGGCGACGGCGTATCCCATCAGGGTCATGATGTTGTAGAAGTGCTGAAGCCTGCCGTAGAACAGGTCCTCCCCGATCGCCTTCGCCTCGATGATGCTTGGGAGCAGGGAACTGTAGAGGATCATCGGCAGGAAATACCATACTTCTGCAAGTCTTACGGCAACGGCATAGACTCCGACCTCCCTCTCTCCCACCATCTGTCCCAGCATCACTTGGTCAATCCTAAGGTAGATCGCCCCGGCGATTTCCGACAGGATGAGGGGCCAGCTGTCGCGCAGGAGAGTTCTGGCCATCGCGACCGTGGCCCGCCAGGCGGTCGCGACGTTCCCCTGAGTCACGTAGGCAATGACAAGCCCGAGACCCGCGACGGCCGCTTCTGCCAGCGCTGCCCACGCAAACGCGAGCAGAGGCGCCTTGAGCCAGACGAGCACGAGCCGCACGACCGAGATGGATAGGAAGGCCGCGCCCTTCGCCAGAATTACGTACTTCGACTTCACCTGCGACTGGAACCAGTAGTCGATCGTGTCGAATGCCTGGAGGATCGTGGCGCCCGCCAGCACTCCGACGAGCCAGCGTGACAAGGCGTCGCCCGGCCGCAGGACGGCGATCGCCGCAACGGCCACGGCGAACGAGAACGTCGCCCCCAACGCCTTCAGTACGAACGTCGTGCCGAGCACCTCGTCCCGGCTCGAAGGATCTCGCACGATGGTGCGCACGACGATGCCGTCGAGCCCGAGGGAGGCCGTCGCAGTGAACAGTAGAACGAAGGATCCTGCGTAACTGAAGACACCAAACGACTTCGGCCCGAGGTAGCGTGCGATCGCGACGCCGACCAGGAGCCCGAGCCCCATCCGTACGCAGCGGTCGACAAAGAGCCAGCCCGTGTTCTTGATCGCCTGCTGGAGCGCGACTCTCCCCTCCATGCGGGCGCGAATGAATGCCGGCAGGCGGATCATCCACGGCCCTTTGCCCAGCGACCCGGCCGGCTGATCTCGAGGGTCACGCCCGCGGACCCGGCGCCCGAGGAGCCGAGCCGACCGGCGGGAGCACTGTCGCCGCTCGCCCGCGACAGCGGGTCGTCAGACTTTCCACGGCCCCTCCCCGGGAGGGCGCGGAGCGTTGGCGCGGTCGGCGTACCACCGGACCGTCTCCTCGATCCCCTCGCGCAGCCCGATCTTCGCTCGCCAGCCGAGCGTCGCCATCTTCGAAACGTCGAGGAGCTTCCTCGGCGTCCCGTCGGGCCTGGTGGCGTCCCAGGCAGTCGCTCCGCGGAACCCCACCACGTCAGCCACCAGCTCAGCGAGCGCACGGACGGTCAGGTCCTCGCCCGTGCCGACGTTGACGATCTCCTCGCCGTCGTACCGCTCCATCAGGAAGAGCGCCGCGTCCGCCAGGTCGTCGACGTGGAGAAACTCGCGGCGCGGCGTACCGCTGCCCCAAAGCACCACCGGCGAAATACCAGCTTCCTTCGCCTCGTGGAACCTCCGAATCAGCGCCGGCAGGACATGGGAGCTCTCCAGGTCGAAATTGTCGCCGGGGCCGTAGAGATTCGTCGGCATGAGGCAGATGGCGTTGAAGCCGTGCTGGCGCCGGTAGGCCTGGCACAGCTTGATGCCGGCGATCTTCGCGAGCGCGTACCACTCGTTCGTGGGCTCGAGGGGGCCGGTGAGCAGGCACTCCTCCTTGAGGGGCTGGGGGGCGTGCCTGGGGTAGATGCAGGACGAGCCAAGGAAGAGGAGCTTCTTCACCCCGCACCGCCATGCGGCGTCGATCACGTTGGTCTGGATGAGGAGGTTTTCGCGGAGAAACTCCGCCGGATAGGTGCTGTTCGCGAGGATCCCGCCCACCTTGGCGGCGGCGAGGAAGACATACGCCGGCCTCTCCTGGTCGAAGAAGCGGAGCACCGCCGGCTGATCGGTGAGGTCCAGCTCGGCTCGGGTCCGCGTGAGCAAATTGGTGAACCCCGCCGCCTCAAGGCGGCGCAGGATGCCCGACCCGACGAGGCCCCGGTGTCCTGCGACGAAAATACGAGCCTTCAGGTCCATCGCACCTGACCTCAGAGGAGCGACTCGCAGCTGGGTGGGCGGTCGAGCCCATTGCCGCGGCACAGAGAATCCCGCGCCGCCTCCTGAAGATCGCTTGCGACCATCTCCTGCACCAGTTGCCCGAGCCCGATCTCCGGACACCACCCGAGCTTCTCCCGCGCCTTCCTGGCGTCGCCCAGGAGCGTCTCGACCTCGGTGGGCCGGAAGTACGAGGGGTCGACTTCGATCACCGTCTGACCCGGCCGAGGCAATCCAAGGTCGCACGTCTTGGCGGTCTTCTCCAGGGCGGGCGCGGGGCGGACCTCGGCGATGACCCCGGTCTCCTGGATGCCGCGGCCGCGCCATTCCAGGCGAACGCCGAGCTCACCGAAAACCAGGTTGCAGAACTCCCGGACCGACCGCTGCTCGCCCGTAGCGAGGACGAAGTCTTCGGGCTCGGAGTGCTGCAGCATGAGCCACATACCGTTCACGAAGTCGCGGGCGTGGCCCCAGTCGCGCAGGGCGTCCAGATTGCCGAGGTAGAGCTTGTCCTGAAGCCCGAGGGCGATGCAGGCCGCGGCCCGGGTGATCTTTCGCGTCACGAAGGTCTCGCCCCGGACCGGGGACTCGTGGTTGAACAAAATGCCGTTGCATGCGAAGAGTCCGTAAGCCTCACGGTAGTTGACGGTCATCCAGTACGCGTAGAGCTTCGCCACAGCGTAAGGGCTGCGGGGGTAGAAAGGAGTGCTCTCCGTCTGGGGGACCTCCCGCACCTTGCCGAAGAGCTCACTCGTGCTGGCCTGGTAGAAGCGCGTCTTGTCCTTGAGCCCCAAGAGCCGGATCGCTTCCAGGAGCCGGAGCGTCCCCAGGCCGTCGACGTCGGCGGTGTACTCAGGGGTCTCGAAGGAGACCTTGACGTGGCTCTGGGCTGCCAGATTGTAGATCTCGTCGGGCCGGATCTCCTGGACGATCCGGATCAGGTTCGTCGCATCGGTCATGTCGCCGTGATGGAGATGGAACCGTGACGAAGCGTCATGGGGGTCTCGGTACAGGTGGTCGATCCTGTCCGTATTGAAGAGCGACGAGCGCCTCTTGATCCCGTGGACCTCGTAGCCCTTGCCCAGCAGAAGCTCGGCGAGGTAGGCGCCGTCCTGCCCGGTGATGCCGGTGATCAACGCGGTCTTCATGGCTTCCGTCACCCCTGCGAATGCGCGTCGCGCAGCAACGCGCATTCCTCGCCGTTTCGATCCCAAACTTTCACGGCCCCGTGAAAGGCTTTCTTCTTCATGAACCCTTCAAAGGCCGGCTGCTCGAGGACAAGAGTCCGAATTCTTCGTTCGATGTAACTCTCGGTCTTCTGGACGAAGTCGTCGAGTTGTACCTTGTCGATTCCTCCGATGAGGACGATGTCGATGATTCCGGCATCTCGTCCCCTGGCATAGTCCCCCACGAGGTACACCGCGTCGAGGTTCCCCAACCGCTCGACCACCGACTTCACGAGCTCGTCGATGCCCGTGATCTTGCGGACGATACTGCAGAGCTCAGGAAACAGCGGATGGGCCGGGTTGGCACGGTAGTATACGTTTCTGCCGTCCCGCTCTGACAGTAGAATCCTGTGCTTGGTGAGGTGGTTGAGCTCGACGCGGACCGCATTCGTCGAGACCTCGAACTCCGAGGAGAGCTCCCTCAGGTAGGCCTTCATCCCGGCATTGAGGAAGAGCTTCACCAGGATGTTGATTCGGGTCTTGGAGGAAATGACGCCTTCGAGCACGGTGACTCGCCTCTGCGAAGCACGGGTATTGAGCAAGAAACTTGCTCATCATCCACAGGGCGCGGGGTGTCGTCAAGGGGGGGATGTCGCACCGGTTCACTCTTTCAGAGCGACCTCAACGGCGCTGAGCCGGAAGCGCTTCAGGAGAGCTCGGAACTCGGACACTGCGATCCTTCGGTGCGCCAGCTGCCGGCGGCGCTCGTCGAGGATCCGCGGAATCCCGGCGACGGCGCCCCCGTACGCGCGCACAACGGCCCCCAGCATCTGCCCCACGGAGAACTGCCTCGCCATCTCGGCTGAGGCCCCTTGCCCTGTGACCGTCCCGTAGACCTGCAGCGCATACCGAAAGAGCGTCCACAACGGAGACACGAGAATCTCTCGGAGCGGAAAGTTCTTCAGCAAGGTCCAGAATCGATTTCTCTCCACCAGGAAGGCTTTCTGGGGAGAGTACGCCCCGCTGCTTGCTGAGTACTTGTGGTACACCACAGCCTCGGGCACATACCAGCACGTCCACCCGGCCCACCGCGCCCGGAGACCGAGATCCACATCCTCACAGTACGCGAAGAATGACTCGTCCAAGAGTCCGATCTCGTCGAGCATCTCCCTGCGGTAGACACCGGCGCAGCCGCTCGGATAGAGCGCCTCGCGCTCCCCGTCGAATCGCCCGTCGTCCTTCTCCAGCCGGTGGTGCCCCCGGGCCAGTCCATCCGGGTAGATCAGGTGGCCGACGTTGTCGATCTCGTCTCGGCGGTGGTAATTGAGGATCTTCGGCGTGAACATGCCCGCATCGACGTGACGCTCGATCGCGCCGGAGAGCGCCCGCAGCCAGCCGGGGTCAACGACCGTATCGTTATTGAGGAGAACGACGTAGCGGCCGCCGGAGCCTTGCATCCCAGCATTGCATCCTCCGGCGAAACCTCTGTTGTCGGGCAGAGACACCACCTTGACGCGGTCGTCCCTCTGTCGTCGCAACCACTCCAAAGACCCATCCGCCGACCCGTTGTCGACCACGATGACGTCGAAATCTCGGAAGCTCTGCGCGGCGATGCTATCCAGGCACCCGGGGAGGTGCTCCAGCCCGTTCCAATTCAACACCACCACCGAGAACAGAGGCCTCGACTCCTCACTGGTGGCCGCTCGAGATCCACGGGCCCTGTCGGGGTCTGTCACTCGCCCCCCTTACGCCCGATGACGACAGGGTAGCCCTCGCTCAGGCCGGACGGGTCGGCGACATGGACAACCTCCCCGGACGCGAAACCTGCTCTTGCCAACCGACCCAGGATGTCTCGTCCATAGGTCCGGAAGGCGAGGACCCCCCCTCTGCCTCGGATCCGGTCTCCGTGATACTCCGGGTCCATGAGATGGACCACGCCTGCTCCCTCCCGGCGGGCCCTCTCCACGGTCTCGTGGCGGTCGAGCAGAGGAACGGTGAACAAGAAGCGGCCCCCCGACGCAAGCACCCGGCAGACTTCCCTGAACCCTGCGCCGTCATCCGGCACGTGCTCGAAGACCTCGGTGCACGTACACAGGTCGAAGCTCCCTGCGGGAAAGGTGAGGCGCTCAACGTCCTGGCATGGGATACCCTCCACGGTGTCTCCCGGCGCGACGTCATCGAAATACTCTGAGACGGCGACCGCCTTCGCTTCCCTGCGCAAGAATTCGACGACGGGACCTCTCGAGGACATCTCGTACGCGCGGCAACGCGACAACTCCCTGACCTCGCGTCGGATCGCGGACACGATGGCCATGTGGATCGGAGTGGCAAGACACCGAAGGCACCGCACGGCTACGACGCTTTTCCGAATCCGAAGAAAGACGGTCGGCCCACACAGCGGGCACGTGCCGAACCGAGCGCAGAGGTCCCCCCAGCGCAGGAGGCCGAACGCATGGCGAATCTCGGCGACCGGGGAGATCACGCCGTCACCCCCCGGAACCGATACCGAGAGCGCTCAGATACGGTCCGTAGGCGTCCCTCCACTCCGGATGCCCCACCGCCGCCCGCTCGAAGGCGGCCCGGCCCTCCGGCCACCGGCCCAGGCGCAGCCACGCAAGCCCGCGGCTATAGTCCAGGAAGGGCGGATCCCCCCCCTCGAAGGCCTTCACGTCGGCCTCCCAGAGCACGTAGCGCCACGCCTCCCGGGGGTGGAGGGGCTCCAGGCGCTCGGGCAACGGCGCGCGCACGAAGACGAGGGCGTCGGTGGCGCGCACCAGGCTCCAGTCGGGCCGGCTGAGGAGCCACTCCACCAAGGGAAGCAGGCGACCGCTGTCGTAGAAGAGGGCGCGCAGGACGATGGTGCGGATGCCCCGCCGTTCCAGGATCCCCTCCGCTCCCTGGGCGT
>JACRCS010000704.1 GCA_016218905.1 Deltaproteobacteria bacterium | reverse complement strand
TCGGTGCTCACCTCTACCCTGGCCACCCTCCCCAGCCCCGACCAGGCCAGCCCCAGAATCTCCACAAACCCAGTTTGCTTTATAGTCATGCCGCCGGAGGGGTGGGTGATGATCGACTTCGCGTCCATCACCCAGGTGAAGATGCGGGCTCTCCCGTCGGGGAGGGGATCCGTGTACTTGGAGGTCTCCTCCCGGCTCATGGCCGGGCCTTCGGTCACCTCCAGCCGGCGGAGCCATTTCACGTTGATGTTGCCCTCCCACCCGGGGACGACGAGGCGCACGGGGTAGCCCTGCTCCGGCCGTAGCGCCTCTCCGTTTTGCCCGTACGCGACGAGGACGTCCGCCACCGCCTTCTCCATGGGGATGCTCCGGGTCATGGCGGCGGCGTCGAACCCCTCCGCCACGACCCAGCGCGCCGAGGGCTCCACGCCGGCTTCCCACAACAGCGTCGAGAGCAGGACGCCGGTCCACTCGCTCGTGCTCACCAGCCCGTCCACCGCCTGGGCCGTGAGCCGCGGGTCCGTCCCCCGGTAGCCCTGGGAGCCGTTGCCCGAGCACTCGATGAAGTGGATCGCCGAGACCGACGGAAAGCGCTCCAGCTCCGCGAGGGTGAAGAGGAGAGGACGCTTCACCCGGCCGTGCACCAGGAGGCGGTAGCTCGCGGGGTCGAGCTCGGGGACGCCCGCGTGGTGGCGCTCGAAGTGGAGGGAGGAGGGGGTGAGGATGCCGTGGAGGTCCGCCAGCGGGGTGAGCGAGCTACCGTTCACGTCGCTCCCGCGAATCCCGCTCACGGCCCGCCGGGCGAATTCGAAGCGCGACCGACGACCGTAGTCGGAGAGGGAGCGTCCGGCCCGGCGCAACGGGTCGAAGACCTCGGGCGGGAGCTCGGCTGCCTCCGAGCGGAGGGCCAGCCCTCCCGCGACTGCCGCGAGCTGCTGGAGCGCCTTCCGCCGGGTGAGCCCTTTGCCTTGGTCTCGATCTCGGCCCATCTCTCCTCGCCCGAGCGCCAGCGTAACCGAGTCGGACGCAGCGGCAAGGGGAGTTGAGGGGCTTGTTCCCTCCGCGAGCCTTGGTACGATAAGCCCCTCCGTACCTCTACTTCAGCAGGTGCAGCGTGTGGAAGAAGCGCGGTAGGCTCCTCGTTCTGGTTTCTCTCTTCTCGTCCCTCGGCGCGGGGTGCGCCGTCAATCCCGTCACCCAGCGCACCGAGCTCAGCTTGATGACCGAGGCGCAGGAGGTGAGGCAGGGAGAGGAGGCGTACCCTCTCTACACCCAAATGTCCCAGGGCCTCTTCCAGGATGCCGCGCTCCAGGCCTACGTCGCGCGCGTGGGCGCGCGGGTCGCCGCCCGGAGCCAACGCCCCGGGCTCCCGTACGAGTTCAACGTCGTCAACGACTCGGAGCTGAACGCCTACGCGCTCCCGGGCGGCAAGATCTCGGTCACGCGGGGGCTCCTCTCCCGGCTCGAGAACGAGGCGGAGCTCGCGGGGGTGCTCGCGCACGAGGTGGGGCACGTGGCGGCTCGGCACGCGGCCGCAGGATACACGCGGCAGGTGCTCGTGGGCGTCCTCGCCTCCGTGGGCATGGCCGCGCTCCAGACGGCGGACTCCCGGGGCGCGGACCTCCTCGCGAAGGGCGGTCTCGTCGCCGCGAGCGCCGTGCTCATGAAGTACAGCCGGGACCAGGAGCGCCAGTCGGACGAGCTGGGCACGGACTACATGACGGCGGCAGGATACAACCCCGAGGGCTTCGTGCAATCGATGCAGGCGCTCATGGCGGCCCACGAGAAGGAGCCCACCGGGGTGGAGACCTTCTTCATGAGCCACCCGCTCACCTCCGAGCGGGTCACCGCCGCAACCCAACGCCTCTCGCGCTACCCCCCGGAGCTCCGGGCTCCCGAACGCCTCTACTCCGACGAGTTCCGGAGGGCGACGGCGCGCCTGAGGTCCGTCGAGCCCGCCTACGCCAAGATGGACGCCGGCCGGAAGCTCCTCTCCGCCGGCAAACCCAAGGAAGCCCTCCCGGTGCTCGAGGAGGCGACCCGCCTCGGCCCCGACGAGGCCCTGATCTGGGTCTCGCGCGCCGCGGCAGAGATCGGGGCAGGCAGGAATGAGGAAGGCCTCGCCTCCGCCCGGAAGGCCGCGAGCCTCTACCCCGGCCTCTTCCATGCGCAATTCGCAGCGGGAGTAGCCGCCTTCGAGCTGCGCCGGCACGCGGAGAGTCTCGACTCCCTCGCGGCGGCGGAAAAGATCGTCCCCGGCCAGCCGCAGGTCGCGTTCTACCGCGGGCGAAACTTCGAGACGCAGGGGCGCCGCGAGGAGGCGGCCCGGCAGTATGTTCGCGTCCTGGAGGGGGTGAAGGAGGGACCGATGGCCGAGTACGCGATGGGGCGGCTCATCCAGTGGGGGTACGTGAAGCCCCAGCAGAAGTAGGAAGGGCTGAGCAGTATTCCCCTCAAGCGGGGCAAAAAACTGCGCAAAAGTGGCAACGCTGGACCCAACCCCCTCAGTCCTCTTTGTCGCCGCGATCATTCATCGACCTGGCAGAAGGTGCGCCCCAGGCAGCTGTCCCCGCTGACCGCCGGCAATGCGGGTCAGGAGTTTCGGCCACTCGGCCCCGTCCTTGCATCACATGCGTCCAGGACGTGAAGTAGGCGGACCGATGAAGACTGAAAGTGGGAAATGAGACGCACTGCGAAGAGGAGGAAGACATGAGACTCGTGAAGTCGCTCGGTTTTGCTTTGGCGTTGACCCTGACTGTCGCGGTCGTCGCGGGTCGGGCCCAAACACTATGTCTTCAAGACCAATACGGGAATCAATACAATTTTACCGTCGACAGAACACAGACCTATGTCTACGGAACTACAATCGGGGCTGGCTGCGGCGCGGTGGAGTGGCCCATCACCGGTAGCTTCGTACAGCAGGACGGGATTATCCTGGAGCTGACTGCCTCGAACCCTCTAGGCGTTTCGGACAACTGCGTTCTGACCTACAAGCTTAAAGGAAAGTACCCTTACGCCGCTTGGTACTACGAGGACGGCTACGGCGGCCAGGAATTCACCTGGGCCGATTGTGCTCCCACCACAACTTTGGAAAGTCAATCGGGCCAAGGTAGGCTGAAGTAAGGAGCTTCAGTCTTTTGTGTGGGTAGCGGTCCCGGCGGCATGGCTCAGGCACGAAGGGAAAGGCCGTGTCTCTCGCCCGTTCGCTTTGCTCCCTAGAGGCACAGAGGGCACAGAGAAAAACCAAATCACGGCTCTTGGTCTTCTCTGCGTTCTCTGCGCCTCTGCGAGAGACAGTCCTTTCGGTCCGGGCCAATGAGATTCCGGAAGGACCTGAAGTAACTCCTGTCCCAATGAGCTTACTTGTCCCAAGGCCTCAGGACGCGGTTCGGGGACGCGAGCCGGTTTGGCGGGTTCCGTCTCGCCAAGAGGTACATTCTTGGGGTCACCTTCCAAACCTGTCAGCGTCCCCTCGTGCGGGCCCACCAATCCGGGCGATCCGGACCACCGTCGGCACGGGCTGCGGGATCAGAAGCTCGCCGTGAGCTGGGCGCTGACGATGTCGGCCGACAGCTCGTAGCTCCCACGCAGCGCCCCCTTGAGCGCGTCCTGCTCGGTGGCGACCTGCCGGTCGATCTTCGCGTCCGCCACGAAGAGGTGGGCGTAGCCGAGATCGAAGCCGAGCCAGGGCGCGGGCCGATAGCCGAGCCCGAAGGCCGTCCAGATCCGGTCGGCGGACGGGATCCTGGGCGTCCGGTGGCGGGCGTCGGGGATGGGATCCTGGTCGTAGGCGACTCCGGCCCTCCAGGTCCAGACGGAGGAGGGGGTATAGGTGAGTCCGAGGGCCAAGCGCCAAGTGTCCTCCCACTGCTCCTCGGTGACGTCGTCGGGCAGACCGCTTTTGAACCGGACTCGAAGCTCGTCGAAGGTGCTCCAGTTGGTCCAGGTGAGATCGACCATCGCCGCCCAGTGGCGGTTCAAGCGATGGAAGAGGCTGAGGGACGCGGAGTCGGGCAGCGTGATCGACACCTTCGCATCGTCGTTACGAAAGCCCTGCGCCGCCAGGGCGTCGGCGGCGGGCGCGGGCAGGCCGGGGGGCAGGTCGAATTCGGCCTCGCCTTCGATGTCGTGTTTCACGCGGGAGCGGTATGCAAGTCCGATTCGCGTGTCGTCGCCGAGCTCGTAGAGCGCGCCCACATTCCAGCCGTAGCTCCAGTTCGTGCCGGTGAGCTTGGACGTTCCGTCCGCCGATTGGGGGAGGGTACCGAGCGTCGGCGCCAGGATCGCCCCGAAGTCCACCCGGTTCGTCATCTCCGCCTCGAGCCGCTGCGCATTGAAACCGGCCCCGACGCTCCAGCGCTTCGTCAGCCGGTACGCGGCGCTGGAGTTCAGGTTGAGCACCGCAACCTCCGACCGGACGGCCTGATAGCGCCCCACCCAGTCCTTCGGGTATTCGGTCGAGAGCCCGAAGGGGACGGAGACGCCCAGGCCCAGGGCGAGCCCGCTTCCGAGGGTCACGCCGTAGTAGGCATTGGGGACGAGGCGGCTCTCGGCCGCGTCCCCGCCTTCTCCCCCGGTGAGGGGGGCGCCGGCTGCGTCGAGAGCCAGATCCTTCTCGAACCGCGCGTGCGGCACGATCAGGTGCACACCCGCGGCGGCGTTCTGCCCCTTCAGGCGTGTGAGCCCTGCCGGGTTGAAGAAGATCGTGGAAGCGTCCTCGACCACGGCTGCGCCGCCGGCGTAGGCGTTGCCGAGCCCGCTCACGCTCTGCTCTTCCAACGCGAATCCCCCCGATAGCGCCTGGGCAGCGAACCCGAGCATACACGCGACCGCCGCTGCCGCCGAGAAAACCCTCTTCATGAGCCCTCCTCCAGAAGTTGCGAAGCCGAGTCGCGGCGCGCCGCCGGAGTCCCCTGCCGGTGGATGTCCGCTTCCAGGGTTGCCATGATCTGCATCTTCAGTGACTCGGGGTGTCCAGGGGAGAGCAGGTAGCGGAACCCCTGGAACTTTTCGGACGCCTGTTGACCGTGGAAGCCGTTCTCCTCGGGGTAGACGGCGATCCTGGTCTTCAGCCCGTGTCTCTTCGCCGAGGCAGAGACGAGCCGTTGGTACGCCGATTGGTGCATCTCCTGCAGGAGGACCACGAGATGGATGTCGGGACGGTCCTCCAGCGCGTCCTCCACCTCGTCCGGGCTCGAAGCCAGGACCAGGTCGAGGTCCTGCCCCATGGCGCCCGCTACCTCCTGCAGGACCTCCTCGTCCTTCGCGACCAGCAGGACGGGAAACTGCCGGTAATCGACCGGATCTCTCCGCGTGATCATGTCGTCGCCGTTCTTTTCCCAGCATTTGGTGAAGGCGTCAACCACCACCGGATCGAACTGCGTGCCCCTGCAGCGCAGGATCTCCTGGACCGCTTCTCGCGGCGTACGCGCAGCGCGGTACGGCCGGGGGGAGGTCATCGCGTCGAAGGAGTCGGAGACGGCAAGAATGCAGGACGCGACGTTGTCCAAGGTATCGGCCAACGCGATCACCTGGGCGCCTTGTGGGATCGCTGCCCGATTGAGGCCGTGGGGGTAACCCTGGCCGTCGTAGCGCTCGTGGTGGTGCAGGACCATGTCCACTACGCGGCCGAGCCGCGGTATGGTGCTCAGGATCCGCGCTCCGTCCGTCGCGTGCCTCTTGACCTCCTCGTACTCCTCTTCCGTCAGGCGGCCCGGCTTTCGCAAAACCTCGTCGGACATCGCGATCTTGCCCAGATCGTGGAGCAGTCCTCCGATTCGGATGTCCGAGATCTCCTGTTCCGGGAGTCCCATCTCCCGGGCGATGGCTTCGGCGTACTCGGCCACCCGTTCCGAATGGCCGTAAGTATAACGGTCGCGGGCATCGAGCGCCTTCGCCAAGGCCGTTATAGTCCGGATGACGTCTCCCTTCAGCTCCTCGTAGAGGCGCCTGCACTCGTCCGCTTCGCGGCGAAAATCCTCGAAGAGCTGGGCTCCGATCTTGGGGATCGCCTCCTTCTCCAGCTTCTCGAAGTCGACGGGCTTGTGGAGGTAGTCGCTGACCCCCAGCTCCGCCGCCCGCCTCGCCGACTCGGCGTCCATGGCCATGCCGGTGATCATGATGACCTTGACCGTCCGGTCCGCCTCCCGGATGTACTTCAGGACGCTGAAGCCGTTCAGGCCGCCGGGCGCGAGCATGAGGTCGAGCAGGACGATGTGCGGGCGCTTGCGTTTGACGATCGCCAGGGCCTCTTCCCCGGTGGAGGCCCCGTAGGTCTCATAGCCGCGGCGCTGGAAGAAGTCGCACATCGACTCCAGAAGGAAGTCTTCGTCGTCGACGACGAGGATCTTGATCACCGGACGGCCTCCTGTTTCGTTCGTTGAGAGGGCAACACGACCGTGAACGTACTGCCTCGGCGCACTTCGCTTTGAAGCTCAAGCCTTCCCCCGAAGGTCTTGATGATGTTGTCGATAATATACAGGCCCATGCCCATTCCTTCCTTCTTCGTCGTGTAGAAAGCGCCGAAGACCTTCTGAAGGTTCTCCGGGGGAATGCCGAGCCCCGTGTCGTGGACCGCGATCCGTATGCTGTCCCCGTCCCAAGACCCTCGAATTAGGATCGTGCCGCCCGTCTCCTCCATCGCCTGACAGGCATTCCGGATCAGATTGATGAAGACCTGCTCGAAATTCACGTAATTGCCCTTGATCAACGGAATTCCGGGGTCGAGCTCCGCCACGATCTGCATTCCGTTCAGCCGGACGCCGAGTCCGTCGCGGGCCAGCTCGATAGAGTCCTGCACGACCTTGCCGAGATCCACGTCCTCTTCGGCTCCGGGCTTCGAGAAGTCGTTGAGTCGTTCCACGATCTGGCCCGTCCGGGTCGCATAGGACTTCGTCTTTTCCAGGAGCCGGAGGATCACGGGATCCGGCAGCCCGCGGTCCCTGAGCTCTTCGTCCATCCGGTGGATACCCATCAGCATCCCGGAGAGGGAGTTCTTGATCTCGTGCCCGATCCCGGCCGCCATCTCGGCGATGGTCACGAGCTTCTCGGACTGTACGAGCGCCCGATTCGCCGCCTCGAGTTCCCTCTTCATGTCGAAGTACTCGATGGCTTGCCGAAGGACCGCTTCGATCTGGTCGAGAGGAGAATCCTTGCTCACGAAGCGGTAGACGTTGCCCTCGTTGATCGCGGCGATGACGGTGGGGAGGTCGGCGTAGGCGGTGAGGAGAATCCGGACGACTTTGGGGTACTTCTGTTTGACCTGCGTCAGCAGCTCGATCCCGGAGACTCCCGGCATTCGCTGGTCGCAGACGATGACCGAGACGTTCTCCCGGTCCAGAACTTCCCAGGCCGCTGCGGCCCCGGTCGCGGTGACGATGGGATAGTCGAGCCCGAAATTGAACGTGAAGTTCTCGAGGTTCGCCGGCTCATCGTCGACGACCAAGACCTTGTACCCTGTGGTTTCGACCTCAGGCATCGGGGGCTGCTCCGCGGAAGACGCTGCTCTATGCTTAGGGAGCGGGTCGTCTCAACCCTGAGTGCGGGGTTCCCCCGAAGACGGACCTGCGCAGGCGACATTACGAATCGGTCAAGAATAAGAGGGTCTTTAGCCGCGAGCCCGGATTCAGGGCGCGACGCCATCGGAGGACGGCTGCTTGTTGGGGAGCCGGATCGTGAAGCAGGTGCCGCGGCCGACCTCGCTCTCGACGCGGACGGTACCGTGGTGCGCCTTGACGATGTTGTGCACGATGCTGAGCCCAAGCCCGCTGTTGCCGCTCTTCTCCTTGGTGGTGAAGAACGGCAGGAAGATCTTCTCGACGTGCTCCTCGGGGATGCCCGGTCCGTCGTCGCTGACTCGGATCTCGACGAAGCCGTCGGCTTGCTCGGTCCGGATGGAGACGTTGCCGCGCTCCGGGATCGCCTCGTGCGCGTTCAGGACCAGGTTCATGACGATCTGGTTGATCTCCTCGATCTTGCATTCGACGGGAGCCGTGACGCCGCAGCTCGTTCGAAGCTCGAGCTTGTCTCGGATCCTGGGTTCCAGGATGGCGACCGTATCGGCGATGCCCTTGCCGAGATCGCCTGGCGCCATGCGGCTTCGATTTGCTCTCGAGAAGTCGAGCAGCGAGTTGACGACGAAGAGCGAGCGGTCGAGCGCCTGGGCATTCACTCCGAGCGCCTGCACGATCTCCGGATAGGACGACTCGAGGGAGAGGGTCCCCTCGTGGATCTTCTTGATGCGCTTCTCGATTCCGCTGAGCCCGGTGCGCACGCAGTAGATGCTGTTCTTCACCTCGTGCGCGACCCCGGCTGCGAGCTCGCCCACCGACTCCAGCCGGGCCGAGTGGACGAGCTGGACTTGCGTCTCGGCCAGTTCCTGGAGGGCCTTCTGGAGCTCCGTGTTGGCGTACTCGAGCTCGCGCTGGAGGTCGTATTTGGAGAGGAGGGAATCGATGACCACCAGCAGCTCGCTCGCGTTGAAGGGTTTGGCCAGGTAGTGATCGGCACCCTGGCGGAAACCCGCGATGCGGTCTTGAACCTCGGACTTGGCCGTCAGCAGGACCACCGGCGTGCGCTTCCCTCTCTCCTCGGCCCTGATCCGGCTGCAAAGCTCGAAGCCGTCCATCCGGGGCATCATGACGTCGGAGACGACCACGTCGGGCCAATCCTGCAGGAGCAGGCCGAGCGCCTCTTCGCCGTCGTAGGCGATCGAGACGGAAAACCGATGGCGCAGGGCTTTCGCGATGTTGCGCGCGAGGTCGCGGTTGTCCTCGACCACGAGGACCCGTCTCCCGTCACCCCCTTCGCCTCCGGGAAGGGCGCTCTCCTCGGCCTCCAAGAGAGTCGCGGGGCGGAGGTCGGCGAACTGAACGTCGAGCAGTTCCAGCATCTGACGGTCTTCGCGGTCGGCCTGGCGGCGCTCGCCCTGGCGGCGGTCGCCTCTGCGACGGTCGCCTCGGCGGCGCTCGGCGATATCCAAGGCGGGCGCCTCTTCGGCGCCTTCTGTCACTTCCTCGCTCGTCAGATGCTCCCGCCCCTTTCGCAGCCAGACGCGAAAGCTGCTTCCCTTCCCGAGCTCGCTTTCGACGTCGATGCGCCCGCGGTGCAGCTCCACGAGCTCCTTGACCAGCGCCAGTCCCAATCCCGTGCCCTCGTACATGCGCGACGTCGCGCCGTCTACCTGCCGAAACCTGTCGAAGATGAAGGGAAGGTCGGCCTCGGGAATCCCGCGGCCGGTATCGGACACGGTCACCACCACCCCTTCCTGCTCCTCCGCGATTTCGACGTTCACTCGTCCGCCTGCCTCGGTGAACTTCAAGGCATTCCCGACGAGGTTTGCGAAGACCTTCTCCATCTGCTCGACGTTCACGTAGACCGGCGGCGGAGCCGTGAGAGAGGCGAAGCTGAGCTCGATGTGGACCGCGGCTGCGGCAGGGGAGGCTGCGGAGACCACTTCGTCTAGGACCGCCCGCAGGTCGGCCGGGGCAGTCGACAACTTCATCTTCCCCGATTCCAGCTTCGAGAGGTCCAGGATCTCGTTGATCCGTTTGAGCAACTTGAGGCCGTTGCTCAGCATCGCCTCTTTTTCCTGACGGTTCTCCGGGTGCAGTCGGTCGCCCTGCTCGAAGAGCACGCGTTGCAGAGGCAGGAGGATGTTCGTCAGAGGGGTCCTCAGCTCGTGACTGACCTTCGAGAAGAGCGCGTTCTTGAGAGTGTCGAGCTCCTTGAGCTTGTCTACCTCTTCGTGTTTCCTGATGTTTTCCACCGCCATTGCCAACTGACTGGCGACGGTGCGGAGGAAGGAGATCTCTTCCGAGGAGTAGTCGCCGGCGCTGTCCTTGTCCGAGAGCAGGATGAAGCCCTTCAAGCTCCTCTCGAACAGGAGCGGAACCGCCAGAGTCACCGAGAGCTCCTTCATCTCCTGCTGGGCGAGCCCTGCTATCGGATCCTTCGAGCTGGAGAGAGCCTTCCTCAAGAGGCAGTCGGCGGACTGCTCGAGCAGGGCGACCAGATGGCCCGGGGCCGCTCCAGAGGAGGGATCCCGAGCCAGCTGGTACCGGCCGTCCTCGAGGAGGTAGACATCGGCTCGGTGCGCGTCCGTCGCGCGCCGAATCGTGTCCGTCGTCGCCGCGAGCACGCCGGTGAGGTCGGCATGGCTCGTGATCTCCTTCGAGAAGCCCGCGAGAATCTGCCGGTAATCCATTCCGCGGTTGAACAGGATGTTCTCGAGGCTGCGTTCGGTTCGGATTCGGATCCGAGGGAAGACGAAGGCGACCAGGACGAAGAGACAGCCCAGGACCGGGTAGCGAACGTACGGCTCTGCGATCTTCTCCGCTTGAATCAGGACCGCGTAGCAGGGTGCGATCAGCAGAAGGAGAAGCAGCGAGTAGATGAACGTCTTCTTGATCACCAGCTCTATGTCCATGAGCCGATGCCTGACCATGGCGTATGTCATGATGATCGGAAACAGCGGAGCAAGGAAACTGACTTGCGGCCAGCTCTCGACTCCAAAGACGGGCAAGAAGCTGGTCGAGTCGGCGCAGAACCCGAGAACCGTGGCGACGGTGAAGTACTGAATCTGTGCCCTTTTGGAAGGGGTGGCAGTTCGGTATCGCGAGAAGATGATCCAGTGAGCGTAGATGATGGCTGCGGACCAACCGACCATGAAGACGAGATAAAGCGGGGTCGGAGGTGCGTCGTAGTGAATCCCTCCGTACATGATCGTGGTCTGGCGTATGAAGTCGTCCGTAAAAAGGGAGAGCCCGATCAGACCGGCGGAGCAGAGATACATCGGCCCAAGGTAGGGCCTTTCTCGTACGTCCACGAACTCGTACGCGAAGTGAACGAACGCCGGCGCGATGAGGATCACGCCGACGTGCACGATCTTCCAGAGCCGAAGCGCCTGATCCGCATCCCGCGTCAGACCGATGGCGGTCGCCCCCAGCGCCCAAAAGCTGACGGTCAGGCTGAAGAACAGCCACAGCCGATTGAGAGATCCTCGAGAGTTCTTGGAGAACACGAGAACCCCGAGGCCCAGTGTGGTGACGCCGATGAGCAGATGCGAGAGGATGAACGCGTTCATGCCCCTTTTTCTATGCAGGAGCGGGCGTTGAGCAGGGCGTGCTCGGTCGAGATCGGCTACGGTCCCGGCGGAGGAGCCCTGCTATTCTGCGCTCTTCTCGGCAAAAGAACGCGCCACGATGAGGACCCGACGCTCGTGGCGGGAGAGCGGAAGGAGAGCTACACGCGGCCGGCGTAGAGGCGTTTGAAGTGGGAGAGTCTCTTCTCCATGGCTTCGGGCGAGTAGATCGCTTCATACGTGGAGACGATGCCCTCCTCGAGCTGTCGGACGGACATGTTCCGGGGCACGAAGTTCGCGTCCGTGAAGGTGTAGTTCTCCCAGGCGGTCGGTAGGACGCGATCTTCCTTCAGCAGCCTGTCCCTCAGCGGTGTTCCCGGGAGGGGCGTCAGGATCGTGATTTGCGAGCTGTAGACGTTGTTGCGTGCGACGAACTCGACAACCCTCCCGAAGACGGACGCGTCGTCGGTGTCAAAACCCAAGATGAAGGCGCCGAGCACGCCGATGCCCCGGCTCTGAACGCGGCGTATCGTGTCCTCGAATAGCCTGACAGAAGCCTTCCTGTCTCGATACTTGTCCACCGAACGGAGGGCGTCTTCGCTCACCCCCTCCAGCCCGACGAACAGGGTCATGCAGCCGCTCCTTTTCAGGAGATCGAGCAGTTCGTCGTCGTGGAGGAAGTTGATGCTTGTCTGGCAGGCCCAACGCACGTTGAGAGGGATCAATTCCTCAAGCAGTCGAAAGGCGAAGGGCTTGTTCACCAGCATGTTGTCGTCTACGAACGCGACGCGCGGGTTCGGCCAGAGGGTCTTCAGGAGTCGGATTTCCTCTACGACCTGTTCGACGGTCTTGTGACGGTACTTCGTGCCGAAGATGCGAGACGAGCAGCAGTACTCGCAGTCGTAGGGGCACCCGCGCGTCGTCTGGACCCATGCGATTCCGTACTGCGATGGGTCCAAGAGGTCATACCGCGGCGGCGGCAGGCGGGTCAGGTCCGTCGGCACTGTCGCCGCGTAGCTCGACTGCGCGCTGCCATTTCGGAAGGCCTCGAGGAACACCGGCCAGGTATCCTCCGCCTCTCCCAGGATCGTGTAGTCGACGTGTTCTTTCGCTTCCTCCGGCAGGACGGTCGCGTGGACGCCCCCCATCACGACAGGGACCTCGAGCCTTCGGAAGTGGCGGGCGATCTCGTAGGCTCGATCCGCCTGCTGGGTCATCGCGGTTACGGCGACCAGGTCGTAGCGTACGTCGGGATCGATCGCCTGGAGGTTTTCGTCGACAAGATCGACTTCGATGTCCCTTGGAGTGAGGCTGGCGAGGGTCAGAAGCCCGAGGTTGAAGCCGCCGTAGAAGAAACGAAACAGCTGTCCCGACAGCCTCTCGATCATGGAGTTGAGGCGGGGGTTCTTGGAAAAGCAGCTCTTAGGTGAAACGAGCAGGATTCTCATGTAGAGCTTCTGAATCAACCCGCTCAGGGAGCGGTTCAGATACGGTTGGCCGGAGAGCGATCGGTCGGGCCGGAGGGAGGTCCTTCGTGATCCCGTTCACCTTCGTAATCGCCTTCCGAAGCCCGCAGAAGTGGACGTAGCCTGCCGCGTCGATCTTCCCGAAGTCGCCCGTGTAGAACCACCCGTCGCGAATCGCTTCCTCCGTCTCGGCGGGGGCTTCGTGGTAGCGCAGCATGACCGACCCGCATCGCACGATGAT
>JACRCS010000065.1 GCA_016218905.1 Deltaproteobacteria bacterium | reverse complement strand
GCCAGGCCAGCCGATTGGAGTCAAGCCTGCGTGGGCCATGTCTTTTCTCTCAGGCGGCTCCCTTCGAGTGGCTGACGCACGCCGGCCGCGGGCGGGGCGGTGCGTCACGCGAACCGCCCCCGAGCACCGCCGGGGACCCGCTCGAGTTCGCGAGGACCGGGCGGGGATCAGGCCCGCGCGCTGTTTGAGCGAAGCGAGTCCGCGCGGGCCCCCCGCCCGGCCGCAGCGGGCTCGAAAGCGGGTCGGCGGAGCGCAGCAGGCGGCTGCGAGACGTACCGCCTCGCACGCGGCCCCCTGCGGAAGCGACGTGACGGTGAAGCTGGTAATCCCTCGCCCCTCGCTCCCCTCGTTCCCCTCGCTCCCGCGTGCCCTCGTTCCCTCGGTCCCCCCGGTCCGTCTCCGTCGCCTATCATCGTCGGGCGTGCGGCCCGCGCCGCGCCCGCACCGCACCCTTCGGAGGCCTCATGCGTCTCGCCGCCGCGTTCGTCGCGCTCGCCCTCCCGTCTTTCCCCGCCTTCGCCGCCCCGCCCTCGCTTCCGCCGCCGACCGAGGTGCGACCGGTCACCGACGTTCTCCACGGCGCGTCGATCGTCGACCCATACCGCTGGCTCGAGGGCGACGCGAAGGGCGCCGAAACCCCGGAGGTCGCCGCCTGGACCGACGCCCAGCTCGCCTACACGCGGCAGGTCCTCGACAACCTGCCGGGACGCGCGGCCGTCGAGTCGCGAATGCGCGAGCTGATGGAGGTCGGTTCCGTATCGGCGCCCCGGATGCGCGGGGACCGTTACTTCTATTCGAGGCGCGAGGGGAACGAGAACCAGTCCCGCGTTTTCGTCCGCGACGGTCACGCGGGCGCGCCTCGCCTCCTCCTCGACCCGAACACCCTGGACGCGAAGGGCCTCGTGACGATCTCCTGGACCGAGCCCGATCCCGCCGGAAAGCTCCTCGCCTTCGGCATGTACCGCTCCGGCGACGAGAACGCGACGCTCTACGTCCTCGACGTCGACTCCGGCCGCTGGCTCGCCGACGAGATTCCCGGGAAAGTGTCCAGCGTCGACTGGCTCCCGGACTCGTCCGGCTTCTTCTACCGGAACCTCGAGAGCGTGAAGGACCCCTACTCCGGGCTGGTCATGTTCCACCGCCTCGGCTCGCACCCGCGCCAGGACGTCCGCCTCTTCCGGCAGTACACGAAGGAGGAGAACGCAAAGCTCGCGACGACCTACGGGCCCGGCTTCTCCGCCAGCGAGGACGGCCGCTGGGGATTCCTCGGCTACGCGACCGGCACGAGCACGAACGACCTCTGGGCGGTCGACCTCGATCGCTGGAAGCGCACCGGCGAGTTCCTGAAGACCGACGTCATCATCGGTTCCGAGAGCACCTCCCGCGGAACCAGCCTCGGCGACACGCTCTTCCTCCACACCACCGACGGCGCCAAGAACGGCCGCGTCGTCGCCGTCGACCTGAACGCACCCGCCCGCGCGGGCTGGAAGGTCCTCGTTCCCGAGCGCAAGGACGTGACGATCCGTAGCGTTTCCCTCGCCCGAGGCGTTCTCGTCGTCACCCTCCTGAAGGACTCCGCGACCCGGATCGAGCTCTACACGCTCGAGGGCAGGCCCCTCGGCGATCTGCCTCTCCCCGGCATCGGCACCGCCTCCCTCTCGACCGCGCAGGACCGGACCGAGGCGTTCCTGACGTACACGTCGTTCAACGAACCCACCGGCGTCTACCGCGTCGACCTGAAGACGAGGAAGAGCACGCTCTGGGAGCGCCCGAAGGTCCCTGTCGACCCGTCGATCGTCGAAGTGAAGCAGGTCTTCGTCACGTCGAAAGACGGCACGAAAGTCCCTGTGTTCCTCGTCTACAAGAAGGGGCTGAAGCTCGACGGAAACAACCCGACGCTCCTCAACGCTTACGGCGGCTTCAACGTCAGCCAGACGCCGACCTTCAGCGCGTCACTCTTCCCCTGGTACGAGGCGGGCGGCGTCTTCGCCCTCGCGTGCTTGCGCGGCGGCGGTGAGTACGGCGACGCCTGGCACGAGGCCGGGATGCTCGAGAAGAAGCAGAACGTCTTCGACGACTTCATCGCCGCGGCCGAGTCGCTCGTCGCGCAGAAGTACACGAAGCCGGCGAGGCTCGCCATCTCCGGCGGCTCCAACGGCGGCCTCCTCACCGGCGCCGCCCTCACCCAGCGTCCGGAGCTCTTCGGCGCCGTCATCTCCGCAGTTCCGCTCCTCGACATGCTCCGTTACCAGTCGTTCCTCATGGCGCGCTACTGGGTCCCCGAGTACGGCAGCGCCGAGAACGCCGACCAGTTCAGATTCCTCCGCGCCTACTCGCCTTACCACAACGTGAAGACGGGGACGAAGTACCCCGCCGTCCTCCTCACCGCCGGAGAGAACGACTCCCGCGTCCACCCGCTCCACGCACGCAAGATGGCGGCCCTTCTCCAGGTTTCCACCGGCTCCGACCCGGCCGACAAGCCCATCCTCCTCTGGGTCGACCGTGACGCCGGCCACGGCCAGGGAAAGCCCCTCGCGCTCCGCGTCCGCGACCTGGCGGACCAACGGATGTTCCTCATGTGGCAGCTCGGCATGCTCCCGAAGGAGGGCGCGAAGCCCGCCACGAAGAAGGCGGCGACCCGCTCGAGCCTCTCCGAGCTCGGCCTGCCCTGAGCCGCCGCAGGGAGCCCGAAACCGGCGTCACCCGAAGCCGCGGGTGACGGGGGAGATGACGGGGTCAGACGAGACATGACGGGGTCAGGCGT
>JACRCS010000064.1 GCA_016218905.1 Deltaproteobacteria bacterium | reverse complement strand
CTCGACGCCACGGCCACCGCCGGCCTGTGCGCCATCTGCCACGGCGGGGCGGCGACCGGAACCTGGACGGCCGCGCAGCTCGATGCCATCGATTGGTCAACCGGAGAGGGCTTGTGGGTCAGCACGGGCGACAACGGCCACAAGAACGTCGTGCTCGGCGGGAGCGGGTCCACGAATGCCCTGAACAACATCTTCACGCGGACCCGACGAGGCAGCGCCACCCGGGCCGCGGTTCCCACGGGGAACAGGACGGCGACGACGTACCTCGAGGACGCGGGGCTCGGGACCACCACGTCCGGGTCGAGCGAGGGCGGGTACAGTTATCGCGGCCAGGATGGGTACAATTTGGCCCCCAGCCTCAACCGGCCCTACGCCTGGCGGTACTATCCCTGGGGCGACAACTACAACACGACGGCCCCGTCGGCCGGCAGTGCGATCGCAGCCGGGACCCCGAACCTCGAGGTGGGCGGCATGGCGGCGGGTAGCACGGCGCAGCAGACCGAAGCGGCGAGCTACAACGCCCAGTCGAAGTATCACACCTTCAACTGCGGCAAGTGCCACAACCCGCACGCGTCGCGGCTGCCGAAGCTCTTGATCACGAACTGCCTCGACACGAACCACAACACCTGGGACGACACGCTGGGGAAGACGCTCGCAACCGTGGCGGCTCCCTTTGCCAGCGTGAGGAGCAGCCAGTTCTCGACGGCGCAAAACTGCCACCGCCTCGACGACCGAGGGGGGTTGTCCAGCGGCAGCAGCGTCTTGCGCGGGACTGGCTGGAATAGAGTCACCCCATGGGTGGAGACCGCCACGCCCGATCCGTAAGAGAAGCAGTGGGAACAACCATGGGCTATATGGCTAGGAGTGCAGACCAAGGGAGAAGGTTCATGAGGATCAACACTGTGCTTGAACGGATAGCAAGGGCATTGATTGTAGCTTCGCTCTTCCCGGTGCTGGCGGCGAGCAGCGCGTGGGGCGTTGAGTTGCTGAATCTGTCGGACGCAAGCCGACGGGTCGACGGCGTCGATGCCGGCCGGCCTTCGGCGGCCGCGCTCGCCGGAGGCTGGTCTTCCTCGGTCCCCTCTGAGTCCACGGAGTCCTCTGACTATCTGTACTTCGACCTCGCAGGGAAGAGCCTGAACCCCAACGAGGGCTCCGTCGTCATCACCGTCCATCGAGGCGAATTGGCTGCAACGACCGGAGAGACGCTCTTCTCTTTCGCAGGACAGGATTGGGGAAGAAAGATTGCGTTCTCTGTGGTCTGGAAAGACGATCCCGGGCTCGGCGTTACAGGTCTTCTTGACCTGCTGGTCCCGCTCGATCCGCTGCAGAAGGAGATCGTTCCTGCGAAGGGGCAGCCCCTGACGATTGCCTTCGCCTGGAAGGGGAGCGCGTTTCAGGTGCTGGCCAACGGCCGGGAGCAGAGATACGAAAGCGCTCCTGGCGCTGACAAGGCGGCGTTTGTGAAGGCGATTACGGAGTCGCGGTACCTGGTCCTGGGAGGATTGCCGGACCCGAGCATGCCCAAGGGCGCGTGGGAGCCGATCTCCTCCAAGATCGTTGCCCTCGGTCTCTACGACACCTTCGACGGGTGGCGCTCCCAAAGCAGCATCGCCAGCGTGGCGGCCGAGAAGGACACGTACGGGGCGGGCGAGGAGATCGTGGTGACGCTGCGCGGAACGCCCGACCGTGCGGCGACATTCAGCATTCAAGGGGTCGCGGAGCGCATCGCCATGGAGGAGTTGGACGACGGGGTCTACGTCGGCAAGGTCGCGGTGCCGGCGGGCCTGAGCGTTGGCGGGGGGGCGCTCACCGGGACGCTGACCAACTCGGCCACCGGGCAGAGCACATCGCTCTCCGGCCGATCGATCACGATCGATTCGACGCCTCCGGAAGGGATCCGCCGGATCGTGGCCACGGTCCCCTGGGCCGGCGAGATCGCGGTGACCTGGGATGCGAGCCCGTCCAGCGACGTCGACCACTACCGGGTGTACCGGGGGGAGGGGAAGGACCCTCACGCGGCAGGGCAACCGTTCGAAGACGTCAGGGGCGAGGAGCTCGTCGATACCCGCGTCGTTCCGGGGCTCGACTACCACTACGCTGTCGTGCCGGTGGACCAGGCCGGAAATGCCGGGCCGTCGAGCGACGTGGTTTCGGCGACCGCGGTGGCGGGAGACGGCCCGAAGATCACGAGCATCTCCGCGGAGCCCCAGGGAAGGCCGTTGCGGCCCGGAGCGGTGGTGACCCTCTCTGTGTCCGGGGAAAGCGGGGGCCGTATGGCCGTTGACCTCGGAGCTCTTGCCGGGCCCCTGGCCCTTACCGAAGAGGGACGGTCGGGGCGCTATGCGGGCACGTACGTGGTGAAGGACGCCGACGTTCAGCCGATGCGGAGCCTGCACAGAGTGGTGGCGCATCTGGCCGATGCGTTGGGTGTCTCTGACCTGGCCGGGCCCGAGTTGGCCGTGATCGGCCTCGAGGATCTCAACGACAGGGTTCCACCCGTTGTTACCAAAGTGGCCCACGACGGTTGGCAGGTGGCCGGGATCAGCGGGAAGCTTGTGGCCGGGGACAGGGTCACGGTGAACCTGGAGGGAGAGCCCGCCGGATACGCGTCTTTTGAGCTCTCCGAGGTGGCTGGCCGGGTTGCAATGAAGGAGTTGAGCCCCGGTGTGTATTCGGGTTCTTTTGTGGTACCCCAGGGTGCGGAGGGCGGGGCAGTTCCGCTGGTCGCGTACCTTGCGGACGAAGGAGGCAATGAGACGACCGCGCAGGCGGACCGGCTCCTGGCCTTTGACACGCGGGTGCGGCTCACGGTGACCGCGAAAGACGGACTCCTTCCGGCGGACCGGAAAAGCCAGACGACGCTCACGGCCAAGGCGACCAACGCCAACGGAGACAATATGCTGGGGCAGGAACTGGCGCTCACGCTCTCTACCACCGAGGAGTACACGGGGGTCGTTGGGGGGGGCGATATCGGGGGCCGCCGTGCGACGATGGAGGATGTCGACGACGTCGAGGTAAGGTGGGGTGGGGTGACGGACAATTTCGGTGAGGTCTCTGCCACGTACACGGCTGGCTTCGCGGCTAAGACCGCACTCGTGGTGGCGAAAGACCTGACGACCGGCGATGTGGGGGCCGGGTGGCTTAATACCTATGTAGCCTCGACGGTCGCCATCGAGTTGGTGCCGCGGGCCCAGAAGGGAGCGGCCGACCGAGCCGTACTTCGCATCTCCGCTGATCCAGGCAGGCTCACGGCCGACGGGCGGAGCACGTCGCGCGTCACAGTATGGCTGACCGATCTGGCAGGGACCCCGCTTTCCGGGGTCCGTGTGGCCTTCGCCCTTGGAAATCAGAACGGCCGACTGAAGATCCTACGCGGTACCACCGATGGCAAGGGGATCGCGGAGGCCGAATATCGGGCCGGAACCTCGATCGGCGCAGTGACGGTAACGGCGTCCGCGGCCGACTACGGGGTGACCGGGATGGTGCAGATCGTGCTGCTCGCCGACGCTCCGGCGAAGATCGACCTCGTGGCCAGCGCGGTCAAGCTGGTCGCGAACGGAAGCGATACGGCGAAGCTGTCGATCCGGGTCTCCGACATCCACGACAACCCGAACGACAACGTACCGGTGACCTTCGCGGTGCTTCAGGGCTCGGGCAAGGTCGCCGCTCCAGCGATCACGACCGACCGCCATGGGGAGGGGTCGGCGATATTTACAGCAGGAAACACGGCCGGAACTGCCGTGATCGAGGCACGGCACACCTCTCGCGCGCCAACGGAAGACGAACTTCGGCGCATCTACGGGACGATCTTCCTGCCGAGGCTCTACGAGCGCCAGGAGAGGGATCGGACGACCGTCACCGACTGGCTCGTGAAGCCGGGTGACAAAGTGGAGAAGGGCCAAGCGCTAGTGACGGTGGACACGCGCTCCGGACCTCGGACTCTGGTGGCCCCCGTCAGGGGTGTGTTCGTCCGTTTGGTCAAGCGCGAGCGCGATCGCGCGGAGTTGGGAGACACGATCGGGTATGTGGAGATCGATCCGACCGTCTGGAAGAACGATTACTCGCGCTAGCGGCGAGACGGGGTGATCGGCAACTCCTGCGGCACTGCTTCTCAGTCGAACAGAGAAGGCCGGTTCGGCGATGCGTCGTCTGTGCCGGGCGCGCTCTCCGGGGGCGAGCACCCGTTGCAGCGCAAGGGCTGTGGTTGGGCATACTTGAGCGAGCGGTATATTCTGTCTGCGCGGGGCAGTACGATGCGCGCGCCCTCTTCGCCTCCCGAGCGGGGAGTCTGGTCGGAGAAGGAGACGGTTATGAAGCACGCGATTCTGGCTTCCGTCGTATGCGTAACTCTCGTGGCACCGAGCGCGGCGGTCTCTCCCCTCTTCTTGGACGGAACTCGGAGCGCTGGCGTGGGATACCGCGGCAACGGCAAGGGCGCGGCCTTCGCCGACTACGACAACGACGGTCGATGGGATCTGCTGGTCTCCAACAAGGGGGGCGGCAACGTCCTGTATCACAACAACGGGGATGGATCCTTTACGGATGTGACCGACAAGGTTGGAGGCAACCTTCGTGACGGCGGGTTCTGCATGGGATCGGTCTTCTTCGACTACGACAACGACGGGTGGGTGGACCTGTTCCTCCCCAAAGGGGGTCGCTACGAGATCGAGTCGAACCGGTTGCTG
>JACRCS010000698.1 GCA_016218905.1 Deltaproteobacteria bacterium | reverse complement strand
TCGAGCGGCGCATTGAACAGGAGCGCCAGCACGAGGACGACGAGGACCGTCAGGGCGAAGCAAAAGAGCTCCGCGACGAAGAGGCTCGGCCACGAATAGACCATGTTGTCCGGGGTGTTCCCCACCTTCGTGAAGGGGCCGCGGACGATCCCCATCACACCGAAGTTCCTCGTCCTCTGGGTCTTGGCCAGCGGGGCCAGCCCCTCGAGCTTCGCGGCGAGGGCCTCGGGGTACTTCGGCTGCGCCTCCGGGACGTCGTCTCCCTCGGGGCGGGAGAGACCGCCGTCCTTTCGGATCCGCCAAATGTGAACGGCGATCATGACGGTCATGACGACGGGGAGGACCGCGACGTGCAGGACGTAGAAACGGATCAGCGCTTCCTGCCCGACGACGCGGTCACCGAGGAGGACGAAGCGGATCTCATCGCCGACGACCGGCGCATACCCGGCGATCGCGGTGCCGACCGTGACGGCCCAGAAGGCGAGCTGGTCCCACGGGAGGAGGTAGCCGGTGAAGGAGAGGAAGAGGGTCAGGAGGAGAAGGACGATCCCGACCACCCAGTTGAATTCCCGGGGAGGCTTGTAGCTCCCGGTGAAGAAGACCCGGCACATGTGGAGGAGGACGACCGCCACCATTCCGTGCGCGGCCCACCGGTGCATGTTGCGCAGGAGCATCCCGAAGGCAACGGTTCCCTTCAGGTCGAGCATCCGGTTGTAGGCCTGCTCGACGGACGGGACGTAATAGAACATCAGGAGGATCCCGGTCACCGTCAGGATGAAGAAGAGGCTCAGCGAGATGATGCCGAGCCCCAGCGTGTAGGTCGGTTTCAGCGAATGGGCGTGCGCCTTGACCGGGTGGACGTGCAGGAAGAGGTTCGAGAACGTCGTCTGCGACTTCCCGAGGTCCGACGAAGGGAGCGGGTTCCGGAAGAGCGACCGCCAGGCGTTCAGAGGGAGCTTGCGGACGTTGTCGAGCAGGCTCGGTTCCTTCTTCATCTGCTCAGGCCTTTCCTGCTCAGACCTTCAGGAAGGTCCCGGACGGGACCGTGTCGGCGGTGTCCACCTCGAGGTCTCCGCCTGGCGAGAGGGAGACTTTGAACCACGGGAGCGGCCGGGGCGCCGGGCCGCCGAGGACCGCTCCGTCCGCGTCGAAGCGGCTGCCATGGCACGGGCAGTCGAAGCCGATCTCGGTCGTCGCGATCACGCAGCCGAGATGCGTACAGGTGTTCGAGATCGCCGCGATTCCGGCGTCCGTCCGGACGATCGTCACCCTTTGCCGCCCGAGCGGGAGGCGGGTTCCGAGGGGAATAGCGTCCGGCCGCCCGGCCTTGAATCGGGAGGGCTCCCCGTAGGTCACGCGCGGCTTGAAGAACAGGAAGTTCGAGAACCAGGCAACCCCGTTGGCCCCCAGGAGGCCCGCGACGCTGGTCAGCGTCAGGGCCTTGCGGCGGGTGATCAGTGCGGTGCGGTCCTGCACCTTCTCGACGGGTACGCTCATCCGCTTCTCCTCATCGGCTCATCGATTCCGTCGGCCCGGGCAGCAGGAGGCCTGCCTCGGCCTTCCCCCGCCGTGCTGCGGGGATCCGTGTCGTCCGCCCCAGCCAGCTCCGGCCAGAAAAGCTGGTCCTTGGTCTTCTCGAGGTCCCGGAACTGTCCCGACCGGACCCCCCACGCCCACATCAGCGCCGCGGCGAGGCCCATCGCGATACCCGAGACGAAGAGAAGGAGGGTGATCAGCGGCACGAGAGACGCTCCGGCGGAGGCTGCGGCGAGGCATGTTGGTCGAGCGCCCGCGATTCTCTTCTCATAACATGACTCAGCTAGTAATATTATGACGTTAGTCATGTTTGTCAATCCCGATCTTCACCGTAGAGTCGGTCTGCAATCTCCTCTCGCCGGCGGTATCCGGCCGGGCGAGACCGAGTCGTCGAAGTAGGATCAATTCCAGGACCCGGGAGGCTCTGTGCTGTCGATCAAGCGCGAGACTGACTACGCCGTTCGAACCGTCCTCCACCTCGCGTCGGTGGAAGAGGAGGCGCGCCCTCAAGTCCGGGATGTCGCAGCGCTCCAGCTGCTTCCGCTGTCTTTCATCCGTAGGATCGTGGCTCGCCTCAGCTCGGCGGGGATACTCGCCACGACGCGTGGTATGGGCGGAGGGATACGGCTGGCCCGCCCGGCCTCTCAGATCTCACTTCTCGATGTCGTCAACGCGATGGAGGACGGCATCGTCATGAACCAGTGTCTCGACGAGCGCCACTCGTGCCCGCTCTCGTCGGGTTGTCCCGCCCAGATGGCGTGGGCCGAGGCGACAGTCGTCCTCGAAACCCACCTCGCCGGGATTCGGTTCGACGCGTTGGCCAGCAGCAACAGGGCGCACACGGATGCACACCGGGAATTTCAGGTCCGACCGGCCGGGACCGGCAAGCCGGCGCGGCCGATCGGGACGTTGCCGGTGGTGAAGCGCCGATAGGAAAGGGCCGGGCTCCTTTCCACCGCTTCCGCGGGAAGGAGCCCGGCCCCGTCTGTTCCGCTGGGTCTCGAGACCGCCCCTAGAAACGGTAGCCGACGCCCGCGCCGAGGAGCCAGGGATCGAGCTGAACAGCGCTGATCTTGGCGCTGCCCGCCTTCACGTCGGAGCTGATCTGGACGTACTTGGCGTCGAGGTTGATGACCCACTTCGGGGCGACCTTGATGTCGAGGCCGACCTGGCCCGCGAGGCCGACGCTGCTGCTGTCCAGATCCAGCGTGCCGCCCGCGAGGTCGACGCTGGAGATGAGGGTGAGGTTCACACCCGCGCCGATGTACGGATCGACCGGTCCTTCGGGTAGGAAATGCCACTGGGCCGTGAGCGTGGGCGGAAGCGCCTTGAAGCTCCCGATGTGGGCTCCCGCGAGGTTGACGTCGAGCTTCTGGGGGTAGGTGAGGATGAGCTCGGCGGCGAAGTTCTTCGTGAAGAAGTACGTGAAGT
>JACRCS010000021.1 GCA_016218905.1 Deltaproteobacteria bacterium | reverse complement strand
TTCGCGAAGGTCTGGGCCGAGAACTGGGGCGCGTCGTCCTACGCCGACTACCGGGAGATCCTCCGGTACGCGCGGGAGTCCTCCATCCCCCTGGTGGCCCTCAACGCGGGCAAGGAGCTCCGGAGCGCGGTCCGAGCGGGAGGGATCGAGGGCCTGGATCCGCAACTGGCGAAGGACCTGCCGGAGATCCACCCGGACGACTACCACCGGGGCGTCACGCTGGCCATCCTCGCCGGCCACTCCATGCCCATCAAGGACCTGGAGGCGTTCTATCGCGTCCAGGTGCTCTGGGACGAGACGATGGCCCGGTCCGCCGCGGACTTCCTGGAGAGCCCGGAGGGCAGGGGCAGGCGCCTCGTCGTACTCGCGGGGGGCAACCACGTCCGCCACGGCTTCGGCATCCCGCGCCGGCTGTTTCTCCGGGAGCCCCTCCCGTACGTCATCGTCGAGCCCTTCGTGAACCGTGCCCGCGTGGAGGTGCCCCGGGAGAAGCTCATGGACGTGAGCGTCCCCTCGGTTCCGTTGCGCTCCGCGGACATCTACTGGTCCGTGCGCTATACCGAGACGGAGAAGGTGATGCTCGGCGTCACCATCGAGGAGACGGGAGGCAAGGGCGTCCGGGTCCTCGGAGTGATGCCCGCTTCGGCCGGGGAGAAGGCCGGCCTGCGCGCGGGGGACGTGATCGTCTCGATCGATGGGAAACCCGTGCGGGAACTCGTCGACCTCACCTTCGAAGTGAACCTCCACAAGCCCGGAGACACGGGCCCCCTGGAGGTGGAGCGCGACGGCCGGACCGTCCCGCTCTCGGTCACCTACTTCGCTCCCGAGCACGGCAAGTAACGCGATGCCCCGAGTTCCGGGCCCGGTCCGCGTCCGGCACCTCACCGGCAGGGCGGCCCTCGGGACCCGGATCGCCGGCCTCGGCCTCCTGGCGGGCGGGGTCCTCCTCGTCGTGCGCGCGCTGGGCGGGGGTCAGGGCTGGATCTTCCTCGGGCTCGCCGCCCTCGTCTGCACGTCCGCCGGGACTCTCCTCGCCCTGCTGCCCAGCCGCCTCACGACGGTCATCGACGAACGCGGCCTCTCGCTGGCGTGGGCTCTCGGGCGGCGGCGCATCGAGTGGGAGGCGGTGGAGCGGATCCTGATCGCCCCGTTGGGATCCGGGGGGGAGCGGGATCCCATGGGCGTCACGCTCCTCCTGAAATCCGGCCAGGAAGTCCTCTACTCGCTCCTCGGGAAGTTCTCCGCCGAGGGTCACCCTGCCGCGGGGCCCCTGCTCGAGGCGGCTCGCCGGGCCGGCGTCCCGGTGGAGGACGTCTCGGCTCCGCCCGCGGAGCGTTCGGCGCGGGCGGAGGCGTGGCGGAAGGCCCGCCTCAAGGGATGGCGTTAGGAGTGCTGTCGGCGAGTCCGGGGCGAGTCGGCTCGCCGCGCCCCCGGCTGATCTCGTCGAGCTGCGGGCGGACGTGCTTCTCGAAGCAGGCGGGACAGATGCCGTGACTGAACTGGGCGTGCGAGTGCTTGCCGATGTAGAGCTCCACCTGCTCCCAGTAGTTTTCGTCGTCGCGGATGCGCTTGCAGTAGGAGCAGATCGGGAGGAGCCCCTGCAGTTGCTTCACCTGGGCGAGCGCCGATTCGAGCTCCCGGACCCGCTCCGATAACGCGGCCTGGAGCTGCACGATCCGCCCTCCCGCCAGGACTCGGGCCCGGAGCTCCTCCAGGTCGAAAGGCTTGATCATGTAGTCGTCCGCGCCGGCGTTGAGCCCCTCGACGACGTCGTCCCGGCGGCTGCGCGTGGTGAGGAGGACCAGGTACAGGGGGTTGGCGCGGGCGGTCGACCGGACCTCTCGGCACACTTCCGGGCCGTCCAGCTCCGGCATCATCCAGTCGAGGATGGCGAGCTCCGGGGGCTCGCTCCCGCTCAGGTGCCGCAGGGCTTCCCCGCCGGTCGAGCACGAGACGACGTCGTGACCCCACTTCTGGAGCGTCGTTTCGAGCAGACAGCGGCAGATCGCGTCGTCGTCGGCAACCAGGATTCTCACGGCACCCTCTTTGCGAAGAGTGTGCCATTGCGCGGGGCTGCCCGCCAGGCTTTTTTCCGCGCGCCCGCGCTTTCGGCGGGGCTACCGGGGCGCCGTCACCGCGGGAGACTAGACGAAGCAGGTTTCGCGCAACGCCCGGATCCGGCCGATCGTCTCGTCGACTTCTTGAAAGAGGTGCTCGCACGACTGCTCGAAGCCGCGCGGCCGGCGGCAGTAGCCGGCGCGTCCCGCGATGTCCTTCAGCCCCTCCATCACCGAGCCCAGATCCCGGCCGCACCGGGAAGTCTCCCGGAAGAATTCCCGATCGAACGGCTCAAGCTCCTTCGCGAGGGTGTCGAACTTCCGGCGAAAGGCTTCGTCGGGCGAAGACGTCGCCGCCGCGTGGAACTCTTTGTAGAAATCGCTCGCGTCCCACTCTTCCATTCGCGCTGCCATGGTCTCCTCCTCGGACTAAGGACATCCAGAAGATAAGAACGAAACCAAAGCTTGTCAGGGGGCGATTCTCCGGACGCGGAGCGCCCCGCCCCGCCTCGGGCACCGTGCGGCACAGTGGTCCCGTGGCTATGGTGAAAGCAAAAGCGACGCAGCGCGTCGACGTCGCCATCGAAGCGCTGAGCATCTATAATAACGGGCATGGCCAGGCGAAGTGACGAGGTGAGAGCGCCCGAGGGCGGGCAGGCGGCCGTGGTGCAGCCGGAACGCCGAACGAAGGAGCCGCAGCTCTATCGGGTACTGCTCCACAACGACGACTACACGACCATGGAGTTCGTAGTGATGGTCCTGATGAAGATCTTCCATCACCCGGAGGCCGCGGCCGTGCGCATCATGCTCCACGTTCACCAGAAGGGCATGGGGGTCGCGGGTGTCTACCCCTTCGAAATCGCCGAGACCCGCGTCACCCAGGTCGTCGAGCTCGCCCGGCAAAACGAATACCCCTTACGCTGCACCATGGAAACGGCCTGAGATGATCATCGGCAAGGAGCTCCAGATCACGTTCAACCTGGCGGTACAGGAGGCCTTGGACCGCCGTCACGACCTCGTCTGCCTGGAGCACGTCCTGCTCGCCATGCTGCAGGATGCCCGGGCCTCGGAGATCCTGAGGGGCTGCGGCGCCGACCTGTCCGCTCTTCGGAGCGAGCTGGAGGACTACCTGGGAGGCTTGGCCACGGTGCCGGAAGGGGCGGAGGTCGAGCTGGAGCAGACCCTGGCGGTGACGCGGGTGCTCCAACGGGCGGCGGTTCACGTCCAGTCCTCCGGAAAGGCGGAGATCGGCGCGGGCGACGTGCTCGCGGCGATGTATCGGGAAGACGACTGCTACGCGGTGGAGCTGCTCCGGCGCCACGGGATCGAGCGGCTCGATATCCTGAACTACATCTCCCACGGCTTGACGAAGCGCCAGCCTACGCCGCCGCCGGGCGAGCAGGAGGAGGGCGGCGAGAGACGCTCCGCCGCGGATCCGCTCGAGGCCTTCACGATTGACCTCGTGGCGCGGGCCGCACGGGGGCGGATCGATCCCCTCATCGGACGGGAGTCCGAACTGGAACGGACGGTCCACGTCCTCTGCCGCCGCCGCAAGAACAACCCGGTCTTCGTGGGAGAAGCGGGAGTCGGGAAGACCGCCATCGCCGAAGGCCTGGCGCTCGCCATCCATCAGGGGCGCGTGCCGGCTCCCCTGCGGGACGCGGAGATCTTCGCCCTGGACATGGGTGCCCTCATCGCCGGGACCAAGTATCGGGGCGAGTTCGAGCAGCGGATCAAGGCGGTCATCGAGGCCCTCATCCAGCGGCCGAACGCGATCCTCTTCATCGACGAGATGCACACGATCGTGGGCGCGGGCGCAGTGAGCGGCGGCAGCCTCGACGCCTCGAACCTGCTCAAGCCGGCGCTCTCCACCGGCGAGCTCCGGTGCATCGGCTCGACGACGCACAAGTAGTACCAGGCCACCATCGAAAAGGACCGGGCCCTGGCCCGTCGCTTCCAGAAGATCGAGATCCACGAACCCTCGGTCTCGGACACGATCAAGATCTTGCGCGGCCTGCGGGCACGCTACGAGGAGTTCCACCGGGTCCGGTACGCGGAGCGGGCCCTCGAGCTCGCGGCCGAGCTCTCCGCCAAGTACCTCAACGACCGGCACCTGCCCGACAAGGCCATCGACGTCCTCGACGAGGCCGGCGCGGCTGCCAAGCTCGCCGCACACCGCGGCAAGATCCAGCTCGTCCGCTCCAAGGACATCGAGACCATCGTCGCCAAGATGGCCCGGATTCCGGCGCGCACGGTCTCGACCTCCGACCGGGAACGGCTCGCCAGCCTGGAAGGCGATCTCAAGGCCGTGATCTTCGGTCAGGACAAGGCCGTGGAGAGCCTCACGGCAGCGATCAAGCTCTCCCGGGCCGGCCTGGGCGATCCCCAGCGCCACGTCGGCTCCTTCCTCTTCTCCGGGCCCACCGGGGTGGGGAAGACCGAGCTCGCCCGGCAGCTCGCGCGGGTCATGGGCGTCGAGCTGATCCGGTTCGACATGAGCGAGTACATGGAGAAGCACACGGTCTCGAGGCTCATCGGGGCCCCTCCCGGCTATGTGGGCTTCGACCAGGGGGGCCTGCTGACCGACGCCATCATCAGGAACCCGTACGCGGTCCTCGTGATGGACGAGATCGAGAAGGCGCATCCCGACCTCTTCTCGATCCTCCTCCAGGTCATGGACCACGCGACCCTCACCGACAACAACGGGCGCAAGGCCGATTTCCGCAACGTTGTCCTCGTCATGACCACGAACGCGGGCGCCCAGGAGTTGAGCCAGGAGATGATGGGGTTCGCGGGTGGGGAGGCCTCGGAGCGCAAGGCGAACGAGAAGCAGGCAATCGAAAGGACGTTCAGCCCCGAGTTCCGAAACCGGCTCGACGCGTGGATCGCCTTCGATCCGCTGGGCACGGCCGTGATCGAGCGCATCGTCGACAAGATCGTCGGCGAGCTGGAAGCACAGCTCAAGGTGAGAGGGGTCTCGCTGGTCCTCTCCGACGGCGCGCGGAAGTGGCTCGCCGAGCGGGGGTACGACCGGAAGAACGGCGCCCGGCCGATGGCTCGCCTGATCGACCGCAGCATCCGGCGCGCCCTAGCCGACGAGCTCCTCTTCGGCCGGTTGCAGAGGGGCGGGACGGTGACCGTGGAGGAAAGCGCGGGCGAGCTCCGGCTCACCTTCGCCGAGTGAGAGGCGGGGCGGAGAAGCTTCGCCGGGCTAAAGAGCGCCCTCCCCAGTCAGGGGAGGGCGCTCTTTAGCTATTACTCCGTGTCGGAGTTCGCGTCCTCGCGGCTCCAGCGGGCGAAGTCGTCCTGATCGTCCTCTTCCTCGAAGCGGGAGCCCCGGGCGGACTTCTCCTTGACGATCTTGGGCGCGCGTTCCTGCTTGGAGCGGCTCTTGTCGAACTTCTTTCCACCCCGGGGGGCGTCCGGGCCGAAGGAGCGCTTGGGCTCTCGCCTCTCCTTACCCGGTTCCATGGGAACGGGGAAATCGGCAAAGCCGTGGGACGGCCGCATGGGGGGAGGTCCGGCGCGGTCTTCCTTGGGCCTCGCCTCGTTGATGGCCAGGGGCCTCCCCTTGAAGAGCTGTTGGTTCAGTTGCCGAATGGCTTCCTCCGCCTCGCGGCGCTCCGCGAATTCCACGAAGGCGAAGCCTCTCGGTCTCCCCGTCTCTCTGTCCGTGGGAATGCGCAGCATGGAAGGCGAGCCCGCGACGGAAAAGAGCTCCCTCAACTCGGCCTCCGTAACGTCGTACGGAAGGTTTCCCACGTAAAGCCGGACGGACATTGGAACCTCGTCTCCTTTCGTGCTGTGCTCGGGAGAGATTCCCGAGAGTCTCGAGCGTACACAGAACGCCCCCCGCGGGGATGACGAAAAAAAGGGACCGCATCGTGCTGGGTCCCTGTTCGTCCCGGTATGCGGCACATCGGGGGGCGCCGAACGCGCTCAAGTCTAGCAGTCGCCGAGGTACGCGTCAACGCAGCGGATCTCGCGAGTTCCGAAATCATTCTCCTCGCTCGCGCTTCTCCTTCAAGGCCCTCCAGACCTTCTCGTAAGTAAGGGGGAGGCTGTTCACCCGGACCCCCATGGCATCGAAGATGGCGTTGGAGAAGCACCCCATCGTCGGATTCGTGGACCCCTCCCCGATCTCCTTGACCCCCCAGGGCCCCGCCGGCTCGTCGCTCTCGATGACCTCGGAGTGGACTCGCGGCATGTCCAGGGCGGTCACCAGCCGGTAGTTGGAGAGCTCCGCGTTCTTGATCCGGCCGTTGTCGTCGAAGAGCACCTGCTCCCAGACCGACTCGCCCATCCCCATGGCCAGGGCCCCGTGCACCTGGCCGTGGAGGAGCCTCGGATTGATCACCGTCCCGCAGTCGTGGACGTCCCAGACGTCGTGGACCGTCACCTCCCCGGTCTCCTCGTCGATCTCCACCTCGCCGACCTGCACCCCGAAGCTGTACGCGGGCGAGGTGCCGACCGCGGCCCCCTTGAACATGCCCCCGAGCTTCGGAGGAGTGTAGGCCCCGTGGCCGATCAGCGGGCCTTTCAGGATGAAGTACTTGCGGGCCACCTCCTCGAAGGAGAGCGTCTGGTCAGGGCGCGACTTCGAGAACACCACCCCGTTCTCGCAGTCGAGGTCGTCGGCGGGCACGTTGAGCATGAAGGAAGCGGACTCGAGGATCCGTTCCTTGATCCTCTCGCCGGCCTGCTTCACGGCCGCGCCCGACATGAGGGTCTGCCGGCTCGCGTACGCGCCGAAGTCGTGCGGCGTCGTCTCCGTGTCGGCCGAGACGATCTTCATCTGCTCGTACACGAAGCCCATGGCCTCGGCGGCCATCTGGCAGAGCACCGTGTCCGAGCCCTGTCCGATATCGGTGGCGCCGGTGTAGAGAGTCGCGGCCGTGCCGTCCTCGTTGACCTGGATGAAGGCCGCCGCCTGGGGGAGGTCGGTCCGGTAGATCGGATACCCCGCCCCGGAGACGAAACTTCCGGTGGCCACTCCGATGCCCCGGCCGCGGGGAAGCTTGCCCTTCTTCTCGTTCCAGCCCGAGATCTCCCGGGCCCTCTCCAGGCACGCCCGCATCTCGCAGGTGTTCACCCGGAAGTCGTTGGGCGTGACGGTATTCGGGCGCCGGGCGTTTCGGATCCGGATCTCCATGGGGTCGATCCCGAGCTCGGCCGCCACGTTGTCGAGGTGGCTCTCGAAGGCGTACTTGGGCTGCGGCGCGCCGTGACCCCGCTGCGCCCCGCAGGCCGGCAGGTTCGTGTAGACCCGGTACATATCGAAGCGGTAGTCGTCGAACTCGTACGTCAGCGGAAGCAAAGCGCCCGCGTAGTAGGCGCTGGCGATGCCGAGGCTCGTGTAGGCGCCTCCGTCCATGATGAAGTTGGCGTAGGCGCCGAGGATCTTCCCCTCCTTGTCCACGCCGGTCGTGATCTCCATGTACTGGGCGTGCCGGCCGCGGTTGTGGGCGAACATCTCGGCCCGGTCGTAGAACATCCGGACGGGACGCCCGGTGAGCCGGGCGAGGACGGCGCCGGCGAACTCGAGACCCGTGGGCTCCATCTTTCCGCCGAAGCCGCCGCCCACGTGGGTCTTCAGGACCCGCACGTCGCCCATCTTCATGCCGAACTCGCGGGCGATGTAGTACTGGAAAGAGTGGGGCGACTGGGTGCTCGCGTAGACCGTGAGCTTGTCGCCGTCCCAGAAGGAAATGGCGGAGTGCGGCTCGATGGGGGACTGGTACGTGCGCTGCCCCAGGAAGGCATCCGTCCGGACAAGGTGCGCCTCGGCGAAGGCCTTGTCGACGTCGCCGAAGCTCTGGTGGATCTCGGTGTTGATGTTCCTCGCGTACTCCTCCTGGACGAGCGGCATGCCCTCGTCCATCGCGTGGAGGAAGTCTAGGACCGCGGGGAGCACCTCGTACTCGACGCGGATGAGCTTCAGGGCCTTGTAGCAGGTCTCCTCGTCGATGCAGGCGACGGCCGCGACCTTGTCGCCCACGAAGCGCACCTTCTCGATGCAGAAGATGTTCTCGTCCCAACGGGCGGGACTGATCCCGTACTTCAGCGACGGGACGTCCTTGTGCGTGATGACGGCCTTCACGCCCGGTAGCTTCTCCGCCTCGGAGGTGTCGATGGAGAGGACCCGGGCGTGGGCGTGGGGGCTCGTGAGGATCTTCCCGTGGAGCAGGTTCGGGAAGGAGAGGTCCCCCGTGTACTTGGCGGCTCCGGTCACCTTCTCCCGGCCGTCGACTCGAGGGACGCTGCGGCCGATCACGCTGTACTTCTCGTTCGCCATGGCTCAGCCCTCCGCTGCCGACGCCGCCCGCCCGGACCGCTCTTCGGCCGGCGCGGTTCTCCCTTCCGCCGCGGCCAGGACGGCCTCGACGATGTGGACGTACCCCGTGCACCGGCAGAGGTTGCCGGAGATCGCCTCCCGCACCTCCCTCTCCGTCGGATGGGGGTTCCGGGTGAGGAGGGCCTTGGCCGCCAGGATCATCCCCGGCGTGCAGTAACCGCACTGGACGGCGGCGTGATCGATGAAGGACTGCTGGAGCGCGTCGAGGCGGCCGCTCGGGGCGACGCCCTCGATGGTCGTGATCTCCCGCCCGTCCGCCTCCACCGCGAGTATCATGCAGGAGTCGACGGGCTTCCCGTCCAGGAGGACCGTGCAGGAGCCGCAGTCGCCGAGCTCACAGCCCTTCTTCGTGCCCGTGAGGTTGAGCTGATTGCGGAGCACGTTGACGAGGGTCGCGTTGGCCTTCACGACCACCGTGTACAAGTCTCCGTTCACCCGGAGATTGATCAGGTAGCGCTTGTTTCCCTGCTGATCGGTAATCTCGGACATGTCACTCTCCTACACGTGGCCTTCGTGG
>JACRCS010000697.1 GCA_016218905.1 Deltaproteobacteria bacterium | reverse complement strand
GACCCGAGCCCTTCGATGTGGTCCTGCTGGATGTCCAGATGCCCGTGCTCGACGGCGTCGAGACGGCTCGCCTCATCCGGCAGGGAGAGATGCGCGACGTCCCCCGGGACCTGCCCCTGGTCGCCCTCACCGCCCATGCCCTCAAGGGTGTCCGGGAGCGGTTTCTCGCGGCCGGCATGGACGACTACGTCTCCAAGCCCCTCGATCTCTCTGAAATCGCGCGGGTGCTGGCACGGGTGGCCGCGCAGCGGGAGCGCTAGTCCAGGCGGGCCGCGGGGACCCCCAAGAAAGCGACAGCGGCGCGGTGGGCCCCGCGGCCGAGTGCTCCCGCATGTGGACAGTCGATTGTCACATTCTCCCTACAGACGCGCAGCGCGATTTTGGGCAAGGTAGCAGATGGGCAGAGCCGGGCTCAGGGCCCTCTGCGTTCGCGGGTCTCGGAGAGCCTGCCCAGTGCTACCCGGTTCCGCTCGGCGCAGGAAGAAGAGGTCGTGCGCTCGCGCGTTAACCGACGGCGACCGAAAAGAGTTCTACGGCACCCTCCAGTTTGCGGCTGAGTGGTTATTCTTGTTCGCCGGCGGGCGCAGGCCGCCCGTGAGGAGAGCAGCCCAGAAGATCTCGGAGCTCGCCCCCACGTTCTCTGGGGGGAAGGGGGAACCCATGAACGTCCTGGTCGTCGACGATTCGGCGGCGATCCGCCGCATCATCCGGGAGACGTTGAAGCGCGAACACGGCTGGCCGGTCACCGAGGCCGGCGACGTCGGCGAAGCCCTCGACGCGCTGCACCGCTCGGGGCCTTTCGATCTCGTGATCACCGACGTCAACATGCCCGGGCCCTCGGGAGCCTCGCTCATCCGGCGACTCCGGGACGGCGGGGCGGCCGCAGCGGAGACGCGGATCCTCGTCGTCTCCGCGGAGGTGGGCGACGGCCTGTCCTTCGCCGACCTCGTGGCCGCGGGCGCCGACGGCGTCCTCGGGAAGCCTTTTTCCCGAGGACAGCTCCTGGCCAAGGTCGCGGCGCTCGTGCCCGGACCGTAACCGAGCGCTTTGTGGAGGCGAATCAGGGGGAAGCGCTGCCATGGCACAGGACTCCTTCCGGCTTCTGCTGATCGAGGACAACCCGGGAGATGCCCGGCTCTTCCGGGAGATGCTCGCCGACGTCTCCGGCGTGCGCTTCCACCTCGAGTGGGCGGAGACGCTGTCGTCGGGTCTCGCGCGGCTCGAGCGGACCCCCCCCGACTTGCTGCTCCTGGATCTCTCGCTGCCCGACTGCCGCGGAATCGAGACGTTCCGGCGCGCGAGCGCCTGGGCTCAGGACGTCCCCATCGTGGTGCTGACGGGCCTCGACGACCAGCGCGTCGCGCTGGAAGCGGTCCGTGGCGGGGCACAGGACTACTTCCTCAAGGGCGAGGTGGAGGCGGGCCTTCTCGCCCGGGCCATCCGGTACGCGGTCGAGCGCAAGGCGGCGGAGCGCTCGCTTCGCGAGAGCCAGCAGCTCGCGCAGGCCACCCTCGATGCCCTGGCGGCCCACATCGCCATCGTAGAGGCCGACGGCACCATCCTCAGCGTCAACAGCCGATGGACCGACTTCGCGTACGCCAACGGACTGCCGTCGAGCCTGGTAGGGGAGAATTATCTCGCGGTGTGCGACCGGGTTCGGGGTGAAGGGGCAGCGGCCGCCGCCGAGGCGGCGGCCGGCATCCGCCGCGTGGCCTCAGGAGCGGCGGAGGACTTCGAGCTCGAGTACACCTGTCACGCCCCCGAGACTCGGCGCTGGTTCGGGATGCGGGTTACCCGGTTCCCGGGCTCGGGGCCGGTGCGGCTCGCGGTGGCGCACTCCGACGTGACGACGCGCCGCCTCGCCGAGGAGCGGAACCGGCTCCTCGCCACGGCCGTGGAGCGGGCGGCCGAGGCGATCGTGGTGACGGATGCGGCCGGAGCCATCGAGTACGCCAACCCCGCCTTCGAGAGCATCACGGGCTACTCAGCCGCCGAGGCGGAGGGCCAAAACCCTCGGTTTCTCAAGAGCGGCCGGCAGGATGACGCATTCTACCGGGAGATGTGGGCCGCGCTTACGGCCGGAGACGTGTGGCGGGGCCGCCTGACGAATCGCCGCAAGGACGGGGCGCTCTACGAGGAGGAGTGCACGATCTCTCCCGTGGCCGAAGAAGACGCCCCCATCCGCCACTTCGTGGCCGTCAAGCGCGACGTCACCCAGGAGGCGAAGCTGGAGGCCCAGCTCCGGCAGGCTCAGAAGATGGAGGCCGTGGGTCGCCTGGCCGGGGGGGTCGCCCACGACTTCAACAACCTGCTCCAGGTGATCTTCGGGGCCACGGGCCTGCTCCTCGAGGACCGTCAGCCGGGCGGCGACGACGAGAAGTGGCTCCTGCAGGTTCAGAAGGCGGCCGAGCGCGCGGCCGGGCTGACCGGGCAGCTCTTGGCCTTCAGCCGGAAGCAGGTGGTGGAGCCGCGGGTCCTGGACCTCAACGCCGTGGTCCTCGATACGGAAAAGATGCTGCGTCGCCTGATCGGTGAGGACGTGGAGCTGACCGTTTCTCTTTCGCCGGATCTCCGGCCGGTCCGGATCGACCCCGGCCAGGTCGAGCAGATCCTCCTGAACCTCGCGGTGAACGCCCGGGATGCCATGCCCGAGGGGGGAAGCCTCGCGATCGAAACCGCCCTGGTCGAACTGGGCGAGGACTACGTTGCGCTTCGCGAGGGCGCCCGGCCTGGCCCGCACGTGCTCCTCGCGGTGAGCGACGCCGGCTGCGGGATGGACAGGGACACGCTGTCGCACATCTTCGAGCCCTTCTTCACGACCAAAGAGCGAGGTCACGGCACCGGGCTCGGGCTCGCCACGGTGTATGGGATCGTGAAGCAGGCGGGGGGCCACATCTGGGCTTACAGCGAGCCCGGACGCGGCTCCGCGTTCAAGATCTACCTGCCTCCCGCCGAGGGCGCGGCCGAGGCCCTCCGGGCGCGTGACACGGCCGCGGCGGCTCCCCGCGGCACCGAGACGGTGCTCGTGGTGGAGGACGAAGCGCCGGTGCGCGCCCTGGTCCGCAAGATCCTCTCGGGCCTGGGGTACACCGTGCTCGAGGCGCCCGGCCCGGACGACGCGCTCAGCGCGGCGGACGACCACGCGGGACCCCTGCACCTCCTCCTTACCGACGTCGTGATGCCGGGCATGGGCGGGCCCAAGCTCGCCGAAGCGGTGACCGCGACGCGGCCCGGGGTGAAGGTGCTGTACATGTCCGGCTACCTGGACGACGCGATCGTGCGCCACGGCGTGCTCGAACGGGGCACGCGCTTTCTCCAGAAGCCTTTCACGACGCTGGCCCTCGCTCGCAAGGTCCGGGAGGTGCTGGACGAAGGAGGGGGAGCGGAAGGCGAGGACCCGGCCGAGGGGGAGGGCGCGTGAGCCCGGGGCCCGCATGGCTCGTCCCCGCGCTCGTCGCGGCGACCGCCGCGGCCCTGCTCGCCTCGGCGCTCTACCTGCACCTCTACGTCTCCCGGAACCGAGACCCGTTCCTGGCGCTCTGGGGCGCGGCCTGGGGCATCTACTCCGTGCGGTTCGTGATCCACCTGGCACTGGTCCTCGGCCTCGTCCCCGGCTGGATGACCGCCGCCCAGCAGGCGGTTTCGGTGGCCGGAGCGGTGTTGGCCGTGCACGGGGCTGCAGCGTTGGGGGGGAGGCCGGCGGGCCGCGGGTGGACCCGCGGGGCCTGGCTCGCCGCCGCCTGGGCCGTGGCGGCCGAGGCGGTGCGGGTCCCGTTCTTGTGGGCCGACCTCCCGGTTTCAGCCTTCGTGGGGCTGGGCTTCGCCTGGGCCGGCGTGCTCGTGCTCCGCCGGGCGCCGGCCCCCGGCGCGGGCAAGAACGTCTCCGGGTACTCGTTGATCCTCTGGGGAATCCACAAGGCGGACTATCCCTTCTTGCGGCCGCTGGCGTGGTTCGCGCCCTGGGGCTTCCTGGCCGCATCGGTGCTCTTCCTCTCGGCGGCTGTGGGCATCCTGCTGCTCTACTTCGACCGGCTGCGGCAGGGCCTCGAGGAGGAGGTGCGGGAGCGGGAGCGGGCCCACGAGGCCCGACGGCGCGCGGAGCAGAGCTACGAGAGACTCTTTCAGAGCCTGCCCGATGGAATGGCGGTCCACGAGATGCTCTTCGACGGCGCCGGTCGCCCCGTGGACTACCGCTTCCTTCAGGCCAACCCGGCCTTCGAGCGCCTCACGGGGCTCGCCGTCGAGACCACCCTGGGACGCACCGTCTCCGAGGTGCTTCCGGGCCTCGACCCCCACTGGGTCGAGACGTACGGCCGCGTCGTGACCACCGGTGAAACGGCTCGCTTCGAGCACCGAGCCGAGTCCCTGGGCCGTGATTATCAAGTGACCGCGTATCGTTCGGCGCCGGGGCGGTTTGCCGCAGTGTTCGCCGACGTGACCGACCGCGTGCGGGCCGAGGACGAGGTCCGGCGGCTCAACGAGACGCTCGAGCACCGGGTCGCGGAGCGCACGGCCCAACTCGAGGCCGCGAACAAGGAGCTGGAGGCCTTCGCCTACTCGGTGTCCCACGACCTTCGCGCGCCGCTCCGGGCCGTGGACGGCTACAGCCGCATCCTGCTCGAAGACCATGCGGCGTCTCTCGACGCGGAGGGAAAGCGTGTGTGCACGGTCATCAGCGAGAGCGCCCGCGACATGGGCCGGCTCATCGACGACCTGCTGGCCTTCTCGCGGGTCGGACGGGTGGCTCTTCAACCCGCGCCCGTGGACATGGCCACCCTCGTGCGGTCGGTCTTCTTCGAGCTCACGACCTCGTTCGAGCGGGAGCGTATCGACTTCGAGGTCCAGCCTCTGCCGCGCGCCATGGGCGACCCCACGCTCCTCCGTCAGGTCTGGATGAACCTGGTGGGCAACGCCGTGAAGTTCTCCTCCAAGGTCGAGAGGGCTCGGATCGAAGCTCGCGCCGACGAGTCGGAGACCGAGGTCGCCTACTGGATCCGCGACAACGGCGCGGGCTTCGATAGGAAGTACGTGGCCAAGCTCTTTGGCGTGTTCCAGCGCCTGCACCGGGCCGAAGAGTTCGAGGGGACCGGGGTGGGCCTGGCCATCGTCCAGCGCATCGTCCACCGCCACGGGGGGCGCGTGTGGGCCGAGGGAGAGCCCGGCCGGGGGGCGAAGGTGGGATTCGCGCTGCCGAGGGCCTCGGCCTCGGGGACCGCGGGGGGGCCGCTCGGCGGCCTCGGCCGTTCTGGATGAGAGAGGTGCGATCATGGAGCTTTCGGCGACCGATATCGTCGACATCCTGCTCGTGGAGGACAACCCTCGAGACGCGGAGCTGACCGTGCGGGCGATCCGCAAGCGAAACCTCGCCAACCCGCTCCACCTGGTCGAGGACGGCGCCCAGGCCCTGGAGTTCGTCTTCGGCCGCGGCGCCTATGCGGGCCGCGACCCGCGGAGGCCGCCGCGGGTGATCCTGCTGGACCTGAAACTGCCGAAGGTGAGCGGCCTCGAGGTGCTCCAGGCGATCAAGTCCGATGAGCGCACGCGCTCGATCCCGGTCGTGGTCGTGACCTCGTCGCGGGAGGACCCGGACGTCCAGGCGGCCTACGCCCTGGGCGCGAACAGCTACGTGGTGAAGCCGGTGGACTTCGACGCCTTCTTCGACGCGATGAGCAGCCTGGGGCTCTACTGGCTCCTGGTGAACCAGCCGCTGAAGTGAGGGGCAAATGCCTGGCTACAGCCCGGAAGCCGAGACAAGGGGGGACGATCGATGAATCAGGGAGCGAGGCCGCCATGGCCGAAATGATCCGCGTCCTGATCGTGGAGGACCTGCCGACGGACGCCGATCTCAGCGAGCGCGAGGTGCGGCAGGCGCTTCCCCACAGTGAGTTCCAGCGGGTCGAGACGCGGGAGCAGTATCTCTCGGCGCTGGAGTCGTTTCGGCCCGACGTCATTCTCTGCGACTTCAAGATGCCACAGTTCGACGGCCTTACGGCCCTCGCGCTGGCACGGGAACGCGTGCCCGAGATCCCCTTTCTCATCGTCACCGGGTCGATGAGCGAAGACACGGCCGTGGAGTGCATGAAGGCCGGGGCGTGGGACTACGTCATCAAGGAGCACCTGCGAAGGCTGGGCCCGGCGGTCCTGGGCGGGCTGGATCAGCAGCGCCTGCGCCGCGAGAGGAAGCTGGCCCAGGAGAAGTCCCAGCGCTGGGAGCGCGTCTTCGAAGAGGCTCAGTTCGGCCTCGCGCACGCGGACGCGCGTACGAACACCTTTCTCGAGGTCAACGCCACGTTCGCGCGCGAGCGGGGTTACGCTCCCGGGGAGCTCGTCGGCCGGCCGATCCTGGAGATCTACCCGCCCGAAGAACGGGACGCCATGGCGAGGCGTCTGGCCGCCTTCAACGAAGCCGGGCACGCCGTGTTCGAGTCGGTGCACCTATGCAAGGACGGCCGTCGCCTCCCGGTGCTGATGGAGGTGACCACGATCGCCGACGAAGCGGGGCGCCCGGTCTCGCGGGTGACGTACGCACTCGACATCACCGAGCGAAAGCAGCTCGAAGCCCAGCTTCGACAGACCCAGCGGCTCGAGGCCGTGGGCCGGCTCGCCGGCGGCGTGGCGCACGACTTCAATAACCTGCTTACGGTCATCAACGGCCTTGCCGAGCTCGCCGCCTCGGAGCTGCGCCCCGGCGACCCGCTTCTCCCCGAGCTGCAGGGAATCCAGGACGCCGGCAACCGCGCCGCGAGCCTCACTCGCCAGCTCCTAGCCTTTGCCCGACAGCAGGTGGTGAGCCCCCGTCCCCTGGATCTGAACGAGGCGGTGGGCGGCCTGGAGAAGATGCTCCAGCGCCTCATCGGTGAAGACATCGAGCTCCGATGGAAGCCCGGGGCCGAGGCCGACCGAGTCTTCCTGGACCCCAGCCAGGTGGACCAGGTGCTGGCGAACCTCGTGGTGAACGCCCGCGACGCCATCCCCGGCACCGGCGCGGTGACCGTGGAGACCTCGGCGGTGGTGCTCGACGAGGCCTACTGCGCGACCCACCCGGGTGCGACACCCGGTGAGTATGCGGTGCTCTCGGTCAGTGACACGGGTGTCGGAATGGACGCGCAGACCCTGGAGCGCATCTTCGAGCCCTTCTTCACCACCAAGGAGCCGGGAAAGGGCACGGGCCTCGGGCTCGCCACGGTGTATGGCATCGTCAAGCAGGCAGGCGGCTCGATCTATGCGTACAGTGAGCCCGGCCAGGGGACGACGTTTCGGATCTGCCTGCCCCGGTGGACGGGCGGGCCTTCGCGAGCGGAAAGCCGTCCCGAGATGTCAACGCCTCGGCGGGGCTCCGAGACGGTGCTGCTGGTGGAGGACGAGGAGGCGATCCTGGAGCTCGGCCGGGCCATCCTCGAGCGCCAGGGCTACCGGGTGCTCACAGCCCACACGCCCCAAGAGGCGCTCCTCGCGGCCGAGGCGGAGCCGGGAGAGATCCACCTCCTGGCCACGGACGTGGTGATGCCAGGCATGAACGGCCGGGAACTGGAGGAGCGGCTGCGCGCCTCACGGCCCGGCGTGAAGTGCCTGTACCTCTCGGGCTACCCGGCCGACGTCGTCACCCAGCGGGGCGTGCTGCCCGAGGGCGTGAGCTTCCTGCCGAAGCCCTACACGATTCGCAGCCTCGCGGAGAAGGTGCGCGAGGTGCTGGACGGGTAGGCGTGGAGGGGAGTCTTGTGCCTTCCCAGGTCCAGGAGGGCCTCGAGGGCTCGCCGGAGGTACGACTCCGCAGCCGCCGGGTTCCGGGTTCCGGGGGTCGGAACAGAAGGTGTCCAGGGAACCCAGGGGAAGGGAGCGAACCCCCTGGAGCATCTGCCGGACCCACGCCGCCCGCTCGGCGATCACGGGGGCCCGGAGCATCGAGGGGGTCACGAGGCACCCTCTTCGAGCACCGCTCGGACCCGTTCCTGCTCGAAGCCGACGAGGTCGCCGGCGCGGCGGAGCACGTGGAGCTCGAAACGGGCTTGTTCGTCCGGGTCCGTGCGGGCGATCAGCTCGCCTCGCACGATGTCCACGGCCAGAAAGGGGGGGCCTCGGAGAGCACCACCAGGTCCACCCGATCGCCGTGCGAGCCCAGCAGGGCCTCGAGCTCCAGGGTCAGGCCGACCTTTTCGCGGCCGGTGAGCCGCCGGTCCTTCCTCGGTTGAACTCCCAGGTCCACGTCCGAGCCGGGAGCCTCCGGAGCCCCCTCTCGCCCCCGGGCGCGCCGGACCACCTCGGCGGCGCGGCTGCCGAACGCATACACGGCGATGAGCCCATACCGCTCCGCGATCTTGTCCAAGACGCCGACGAAGTCCATGGGGGTCATTCTACCGCAGCGGGTCCCCGGCTCCTACCTCGGCCTTCGGGCGAGGGCCGTCACCGGCGGCGAAGCGGCACGGGACGCCGAACCCTTCTCCTGCCAACCCGAGGGAGGGGCGGGCTCGCCCGCGGCCCACCGGCATGGCACCGGAGACAACGACACGGTTCGCGGCCAAGGCCGCTTCTGAAGGGGCGGCGGGTGTTGTGGCGAAGGCTCGAGTCGGCGTACAAGGTCGAAAGGAGGCACGATCCCCCGGAGGAGGGCGGCCATGGTCCGGGTGCCGGCGATCGAGGACAACTCCGACAACAGGAAGCTCATTTGCCCTCTCTCGGAGAAGCACGGGTGCGAGCCCTCTCGCGCCTCGCGTCAGTTCTTGGGCAGGTACGTCACGCCGGGAAGGGACGCGAAATGGGCATCGCAGGTGACGAGCTCGTGGCCCGCCTGCAGGGCGGTGGCGTAGACTACCGCGTCGGCCATGGCGAGGTTGTGGCCCGCGGCGAGCTCCGACGCGAACAGGGCCAGGGAGGTGTCGAGGGGGACCACGAGGCCCTGCTCGGTCACGCCGATCACCTCGACGGCGGTTGCCTCGTCCCTCTCGCGGCAGACCCAACGGTGGAGCTCGTACTGGACGAGGGTGGGAACCACGACGGCAGCCGGCTCGAGCAGGTAGCGTGAGAACTCCTCGGCCAGCGTGCCGTCGGTCAGCCACTCGATCCAGCCGCAGGTGTCGACCAGGGCGCTCACGTCCTGTCTCCTCGGTCGCGGACCGGCTCCGGATCGGCGCCCCGGAGAAGGCCGCGGAGCTCCTCGATGCTTCGCCGCGGCACGAGGCGGATCGTCTCGCCGCTGGTGACGAAGACGAACTGCTGCCCCGCCTTGAGTCCCAGGCGCTCGCGGATGGCCTTGGGGATGCAGAGCTGGAACTTCGACGTCAAGGTTGCGGTGTGCATGTTTCTTGCTCTCTTCGGTATGGATCGCCAAACCGTAATACGAAATGCTCGGACGGGCAAGGCCCTTCGCGGCCAGGGGATCACCCACCTCTTGGCTCGACGTGTAGCTGCAATCGTTGCGCGCGAAACGGCGGCTCAAGGAGCGCGTCCCACCGGCCGATCCGTGCTTCAGGGCTGCCCGTTCGCTTGCAGCGCCCCGAAACCCCCGGTGCGACGCTCCGCTCAGAGACTTCGACGATGACATGAAACCTTCAACCCCCTCGCACAGGCCGGAGCCCTGCGGCACCCCGCCCACGGTGCTGGTCGTCGACGACGAGCCCGGCATCGGGCTGGTCTGCGCCGCGCACCTGACCGGGCTCGACCTGCGGGTTCTCACCGCGGGCACGGGCCACGAGGCCCTCGCCTTTCTGGCGGTCGAACCCGTGGATCTCCTCCTGACCGACCACTGCATGCCGGGCATGACCGGCGCCGACCTGCTCGAGCGCGCCCGGCGGGATCACCCCCAGGTCGTCCGCATCCTCTTCACGGGTGCCGGCGACACGAGGATCGCCGAGGAGGCTACGCGGCGGGGGGAGGTGTTTCGCTTCCTCGCGAAGCCCTTCGACCGCTCCGCCTTGGAGGAGGCAGTGGCCGCCGGGCTCGAGCACCGCGAAGCGCTGCGCGACCAGCAGTGGAGGGACGAGCTCCTGGAGCGGCTCCTGTCTGCCGGCCAGTTGGGAAGCGGGGGCGCCGGTCCCCGTGGTGGCGTCGGCACGCCGAACGTGAAAGCGGGACACCGTGCGTGCCTCGACGCATATGCTCGGCAGCAGCACGTGACTCCGGTCTTGCGGCGGGTCCGGGACCTGCTCGGCGCGATCGGACTCCCGGCCGGCAAGGTGGGGAAGAAAGGGGACGCCGGATGAACGGACGGGTGCGGCGGCGGGCCGGGGCGCTGCTCGCCCTGACCGCGGTGCTGGCGGCCGGGTGCTCCCGGGCGCCGGGGCCCGCACCCCTGGTACCGGTCACGGTGCAGCTCAAGTGGTATCACCAGGCCCAGTTCGCCGGCTTCTACCTGGCCGCTGACCGCGGATACTACGCAGCCGAGGGGCTGGCGGTCGACCTTGTGCCCGGCGGACCCCAGATCGACATCCTCGGCCGCGTGGCCAAGGGCGAGGCCCAGTTCGGCATCTCGGCACCCGAAGACATCCTCGTGGCCCGCAGCCGGGGCAGCGACGTCATTGCTCTGGCCGCGATCTTCCGCAAGAACCCGTCCGTGTTCGTCACGCTGGCGAGCTCAGGCATCGAGACGCCGCGGGACTTTCTCGGCAGGACGATCTCGTTCCCGGGTCGCGACGACCGGGTTCGCTTCCAGGTCATCATGAAGCGCCTCGGCCTGGATGCGCGGAGAATTCGGGAAGTCCCGTACGAGTATGACTACAAGGCACTCCTTCGGGGCGACATGGCGGTGACCGGAGGGTACACTACGGGTGGGGTCTTGCGGCTGCGCAGGCAAGGCCACG
>JACRCS010000685.1 GCA_016218905.1 Deltaproteobacteria bacterium | reverse complement strand
TTCACGCCTGGCACCAGTTCCGCGGTGATCGCCTCCACGTCCAGCCGCCGCTGGAGGCCCGCGGCGGGCCCTGAGGCGTCTAGGTCTCCCCCTTCCGGATCCACTTCTCGACCGCAGGGGCGCGATACGCCGCGAAGCGGTCGAGGAGGTCGGACGGGTCATCGCTGACGATCAGCATCGAGCGGTTCGCTTCCTTCACGAACCTCTCGGCCACGGTGTGGTCGAGGAAGGCGATGAGCCCGTCGTAGTAGCCCGCGACGTTCAAGAGGCCGCACGGCTTGGCGTGGAGGCCGAGCTGCGCCCACGTCCACGCCTCGAAGACCTCCTCGAGCGTCCCGATTCCGCCCGGCAGGGCGACGAAGGCGTCGGACATCTCGGCCATCCGCATCTTCCGCTCGTGCATCGAGGAGGTGACGTGCAGCTGGGTGAGGCCCCGGTGCGCGACCTCCTTCCGCACGATCGACTCGGGCATGACGCCCGTTACGCGGCCTCCGAGCCCGAGCACCGTGTCGGCGAGCACCCCCATGATCCCGACGCTCGCCCCGCCGTAGACGAGCCCGAGACCCCTCTCCACGAGAACTCGCCCGAGCCCTCTCGCCGCCTCGGTGTAGGCCGGCAGCCTTCCCTCGCTCGACCCGCAGTAGACGCAGACGGATTTCATTCCGGAAGTGGCCTCCGGCACGGATTCTCCGTCCACCCCCCGCGCTACTCCGCCCTGTGCAGGACGACGAGGGTCTTGTCGTCGGCCGGAGGGGAACCCGCCTCGAACGCGGTGACGCCGGCAAGGATTCCGGCCGTCACCTCGGAGGCCGGCCGCCCCGCGAGCGACGTCGCGAGGGCCGCGAGGCGGTCGATCCCGAACTCCTCGTCGTCCGGCGCGGTGGCCTCGGTGAGGCCGTCCGTGTAGAAGACGATCGAGGCGCCCGGCGCCAGTGCCACCTCGGCCTCCGTCCACACCCCGTTCGGGAGGAGACCCACCGGTATGCCCGTGCTGTCGAGCCGGGTCACCTGGCCGTCGCACACCATCAGCGGCGGGTTGTGCCCCGCGTTGACGTAGCGGAAGCGTCCCGTCGCCGGGGTGTAGCAGCCGAAGAAGAACGTGACGTACTTCCGTCCCCTCGCTAGCTCGTGGATCAGCTTGTCGAGGCGCGCCGTCAGCCGGACCGGGTTCTCGTCGAGCGGCGCGGCGACGCGCATCGCCGCTTGCAGGCTCGACATGACGAGAGCCGCTCCGACCCCCTTCCCCGAGACGTCGGCGATGGCGAGGCCGAGGTCGCCGGACGGCAGCTCGAGGAAGTCGTACGAGTCGCCGCTCACCTCGAAGCACGCCACGCTCGTCGCGGCAATCTCGGTGCCGGGGATCCCAGTCGGCGGCGCCGGCAGGAGGCGCTTCTGAATCTCCTGCCCCAGCGCCAGCTCCCGCTGCATCCGGTCCTTCTCGAGGAGGCTCAGGTGGAGCGTGGCGTTCTCCATCCCGATCGCCACGTGCCCGGAGACGAGCTCGAGGAACTCGAGGTCGGTCTCGCCGAACCCGCCCTCCCGCTTGTTCAGGAGCTGGAGGACTCCGACGATCCGTTCCGATCGGTTCCGGATCGGGACGCAGAGGATTGAGCGGGTCCGGAAGCCCGAACGACGGTCGACCGACGGGTCGAACCGCGGGTCCGCCCACGCGTCGGGCACGATGACCGTCTCTCCCGTCGCCGCGACGGTCCCGGCAATCCCCTTCCCCATCGGGAGGCGGATCTCGGTCACGTCCCCCTCCGCCGGAATGCGGGCCCAGATCTCCTGTTTCGCCTCGTCGACGAAGAAGAGCGTCCCCCGCTCCACGCCAAGCTGGTCCTTGGCGAGCGAGACGATCGTAGAGAAGAGGACCGCCGGCTCGATCGACGAGTTGATCAGCTTCGACGCTTCGACGAGGACGCGGAGCCGCACGAGCTCGAGGCGATCGGCCTTCGCGGAGGCGGAGTTCGGCGTTTCCACTATCGGGAAGGCTAGCATTCCGGGCCGGGCCTGACCTTCTCGAGTTGGACGGGAGCCCACGGTCGCCTGAGCCGGGCAACGTCTACGTGGCGGCATCTCGCGCGCGGCTGAGCCTGCACGTGTTCGTCAAGGACGGTCTGGAGCTGTCGGGGCGGGCGCCCTGATGGAAGGCGGCGCCTTACGGCTTGGGAATCCGGATCCGGCTGATCATCAGCGAGCCCGAGACCGCGAACAGGAGGACGAGGGGATGGAGGTCGAAGCCGCCCAGCTGGACGAACCCGAACCACAGGTTCGGACCCACGGCGCCGGACCTCGCGGCGAACGCCAGGAGGAGGACGAGGAGGAAAGAAGTCGGGATCGGCGTCCCTTCGAAGTACTTCACCTTTCCCGTTCCCTCGGAGAGGGCCTCGGCGGTGACGTTATACCGGGCGAGGCGCGTGACGCCGCAGGCGACGAAGTCGGCCAGGACGACGCGGTCGTAGAGCCCCTGCATGCCGCAGCCGTACGCGAGGGTCGCGGGGGCGACTCCAAAGGAGATGACGTCGGCGAGCGAGTCGAGCTCCTGCCCCAGCGCCGACGACTTCTGCCGCCACCGGGCGATGCGGCCGTCGAGGACGTCGAAGACCAGCCCGGCGAAGACGAGCGCGCAGGCGAAGTAAACGTGCCGAACGTCCTTCGTTTCCAGGTAGGTCATCACGGAGAAGAGGGCCCCGACGCCGCAGACGGCGTTGCCGAGCGTGAACCAGTCCGCCAAATGGAACTCGCGGATCATCGAGAAGCGCTTGCGCGGAGCCTCGGTCGTCATCGAATCCAGCCTCCTCCCGCAGCTCTCTCGTGGGGGAACGGCGGGACACACTTCACGGCAAGATTATGTCTTTCAGCGTAAAGCTGTAGCGCTTCAGGGTCTTGGGCGTCTGGAGCCGCACCTGGAGGCCCCAGTCGGGTCCCGGGGCTTCGCCCTGGGCGGAGACGACGACGAACCCGGCCTGCTCGGCCCGGTTCGTGTCGTTGATCGCGCCCGCGGGATCGACGAAGGCGAAGCTCTGGATCCTCTTCTTCGGGTCTTTCACTTTCAAGACGACGTCGCCGGGACTCGGCGCGAAGAAGGAGTCGAGGGCGAACTCGACGCTCTGCTTCACCATCTCCTCGCCGAGGCCCGTCTTCTGCGCTTCCGCCGCGGCCTTGTCGCCGGCGGCCTTCTTCGCCGCCTCGAGGTCGGCGGGCGAGACCATCGCGATCTCGACCTCGCTCGCCCTGAGGACGACGCTCTCGAGCGGCTTGCCCAACTCGCCGAGGAACTTCCGGAACGTGACGAGGGCGTCCGGGTCGGCCAACGGGCTGTAGAGCTCGAGGTCCCCTGAGACCTCGGCGATCGACTTCGCCTTGCGCGGCGCGTTCTTCAGGTGAAGGGAGAGAAAGACGGGTGCCTCCGCTTCGCCGCCGACCGTGGGTTCCAGACCGGCCTCGGCGGCGTCGTCCCGGACGAGGTTCGTCCCGAGGTCGTCGACGGCCTTCCTCACGACGACCCGAGCGGCCGCCACCTCACCCCGCTTCGTGCCGGGAATCTCGAGGTCGACCTGGGTATCGGAGACCTCGCTGTCGCCCCGGACCCTGGCGTCGAACAGCTGGAAGAAGTCGACCTTGATCTCGGGTCCCGGAGCCAGCGCAGGGGTCGGAACCGGGGTGGGAGCGGGCGTGGGGCCGTAGCGGGCGCGCAGGAAGCCAGCCATCTTCTGAGGCAGCTTGCATCCGGCGACGAGGGTCGTCCCGAGGACGAGGAGGAGGACGGTCGCGGTCCGGAACGGTCTTCTCTTCATGGCGTCGTTTCCTTCACGAGCCAGCATCACGGCAGGGGGACGTCCCTGAGCTCGAACGGCACGGTCAGGACCGACTTCTCGGTCTGGAGGCTGAAGACAATCGAGGCGTCCCTGGGGATCGGTTCCGAGAAGGAGATCTCGATCACCTGCTCCTCCCCGGAGGCCCCGCTGCCCGAAGAGGCCATCTGGAGCTCGGTTCCGTCCGGCCTGAAGAGCCTAACGGCGTGGACTCTCGCCATGTCGGCCTTCTGCCCGTAAAGGACGATCGACGATTCCGTCAGCTGATCCCGGGAAGCGAGGAAGACTTCGACCTTCTCGTCCTTCAGCCCTTTCGATACGAAGGCCTTCCCGGGCCTGGCCAGCGCATTCGGCACCTTCACGTCCGCCTCCGGGTCGCGGCCGGGGACGTAGAGGCCGATCGAGCCGGTGACGGTGACCGTCGAGGCGCCACGTTCGGGATTCCTGAGACGGATCCAGAGATCCGGGCTCACATTCATGTTCTTCCAATCGGAGGTCCACGGCTGCTCGAGCAGCGCTTTTCCCGTGT
>JACRCS010000684.1 GCA_016218905.1 Deltaproteobacteria bacterium | reverse complement strand
AGGTGACGGTGGGAGGCTGCACGCCGATCCCGAGGAAGCTCAGGGCCGCCTCGAAGATGATCATCTTCCCCACGTCCAGGGTCGCGAGGACGATGACGGTGTTTAGGACGTTGGGGAGGATATGCGCGAAGAGCGTGCGAAACCGGCCCGACCCGTTGATCGTCGCCATCTCCACGAAGTCGGACTGCGCCGTCGTCATCGACTCGAAGCGGATCATACGGGTGTAGCCGACCCACTGCGTCGCCCCCAAGGCGATGATGATGTTCTGCAGACTGGGCCCGATCGCTCCGATGATGGCCATGGCGATCAGGATGTAGGGAAGGGACAGCATCATATCCGTAAACCGCATGATGACGGCGTCGATCTTTCCCCCGAAGAACCCCGCCACCATCCCGAGAAGCGTGCCGATCGCCGCTGAGAGGGCCACCGCCCCAAACCCGACGATCGCCGAGATGCGGGCCCCGTAGATGACGCGGCTGAGGATGTCCCGCCCGAGTGCGTCGGTGCCCAGAAGGTAAGCGGAGGTCCCCCCTTCGAGCCAGAAGGGAGGCCGCAACGCGTTCATCAGATCCTGGGCCGTGGGGTCGTGGGGAGCAATCCAGGCCGAGAAGGCCGAGCACACGAGCAGCAGCGTGATGATCGCGGCAGGAAGCTTAGGCAGCCGCCGCACGAGCATCCGCACTTTGATGCGCTGCTCGGCTCTCCTCGCTTCCTCTTCGGAGCCGTTCTCGGCGGCGACGCCCGTGCGTACTATGCCGTCGGCGAGGGGTTCCATCATCCTAGCCTCTCTTCACCCGGGGGTCGGATACCATGTAGATGACGTCGACCGCGAAGTTGATGACTACGAAGCAGAAGGAGGTCAGCAGCACCGTCGCCTGGATCACGGGGTAGTCCCTCCCGTAGATCGCGTCGATGGAGAGCCGCCCGATGCCCGGCCACGAGAAGATGAACTCGGTGATGACCGCTCCCCCCAGGAGGATCCCGAACTGGAGCGCCACGATGTTCAGGATGTTGACGAAGGCGTTGCGCATCACGTGGCGCATCAGGACCACCCGCTCCGGGACCCCTTTGAGTCGGGCGTAGCGGACGTAGTCGCTGTCGAGCTCGTCGAGAACGTTGGAGCGGGTCATCCGCGCCGTCGCCGCCGCGAAGAAGAGCGCGAGCGTGAACGCCGGAAGGATGACCGCGCGGATTCCCTCGTACCCCGACGGAGGGACGAGCCGCCACTTCACGGAGAAGAGCAGGATCATCATGATCCCGGCCCAGAAGTTCGGGATGGACTGGCCGAGCACCGCGAACGCCATCCCGACCTTGTCGAAGAGCGACCCTCGCCGAATCGCCGAGATGATGCCGAGAGGCAACGCGATCACGATGGAGATGAGCGCGGCCACGGACGTCAGGTAGAGCGTCGCCGGGAACTTCTTGAGGACCAGCCCGAGCACGGGCTCGTCGAACCGGAAGGAACGCCCGAAGTCGCCCCGGACGACCTTACTGACGTAGACCGCGAGTTGGACGTAGAGGGGCTTGTCCAGCCCGAGGTCCCGGGTCATCGTAACTCGTTGTTCCTCGGTAGCCTCGGGGGAGAGCAGCAAGACTACCGGATCGCCGAGCACCCTCGAGATGAGGAAGGTGATCACGATGACCCCGAGGATGACGACCACCGATTGCATCAACCTGCGGACGATGTACGCGCCCATGCATTCTCCCGATCCCGGCAGCCGCCCCGCGCGGTGGACGGGGCGGCTCCCGGAGCCTGCGGCCCGGTCAGACGGAATTGCGGCGGATTACTTGGTCACGTTCCTGAAGGTGAAGTACTCGTCCCAGAGCTCGAGGCCCTTCAGGCCCTTTCCGGAGCCGTAGTTGTCGAACTGCTGGTACAGATAGATCATAGGCGCCTCATCGTAGAGCTCCTCCTGGATCTTCTTGTAGAGCGCGAGCCTCTTCTTGGGATCCATGGTCGACCGCGCCTGGGTGATCTTGTCCGTCAGGCTCGCGGTCGAGAAGTAGGAGCTCGAAGATTGGGGGTTGTAGAACATCGAGAGGGTGGCGTCCGCGTCGGAGAGCACGTTGCCGAACCCGATGAAGGCGGCGTCCTTGAGCTTCTTGCCCGTGATGATCTGCATGTGGGTCCCCCACTCGAGGACCTTCAGCTCGGTCTGGATGCCGACCCCGTTCAGCATCTTGGCGACGGCCTCCGCAACCTCCTTGTCCATAAGGTACTTGCCGCTCGGAGAGTTGAACTCGATTTTGAAGCCGTTCGGGTACCCGGCCTCTGCCAGGAGCTTCTTGGCCATGGCCGGATCGTAGGGATACGGCTTGATCCCGGCGTCGTAGCCGAAGTGCAGCGGCGAGATTCCCACGCCGCTGGGGGCGGCGCTGCCGAGGAGGATCTTCTCCGTGAGGGCCTTCCGGTCGATGGCGTAATTCATCGCCTGGCGCACCTTTTTGTTCTTCAGGGCGTCCTGGCCGTTCGTGTTGAGCATGATGAAGAGGACCCGGCCTGTCTGCATCGGGTGGACGGCGACGTTCGGCGACTCCTTCAGCCTCGGCACGAGGAAGGGCGGAATGCTCGTGACCACGTCGGCGTTGCCGGTCTGGAGCTCTGCGACCCGGGCGGCGACCTCCGGGACCGGCCGGATGACGAGCCGCGGGATCTTGGGAGCTCCGGCCCAGTGGCTCTCGTTGGCCTCGAGGACGATCCGATCGTTCCGGTTCCAGCTGACGAACTTCCACGCCCCGCTGCCGACGGGACGCTGAAAGAACGCCTCCGCCCCCTGCTTCTGCACCAGGTCCGAGGGCAGGATGTACATCAGCAAGCTGAGCCGCTTGAGCAGGATCGGGTCCGGAGCCTTGGTGACGACCTGGACCGTGAGGTCGTCGACGACCTTGACCTCCTTGATCGTCGTGTAGAAGGAGGCGAAGACCGCCTTGGTCGCCGGGTCGATCATCCGCTCGATGGAGAACTTGACGTCGGCGGCGTTCAAGGGAGACCCGTCGTGGAACTTGATGCCCTTGCGGAGTTTGAACTCCCAGGTGGTGTCGTTGACGAGCTTGTGCGACTGGGCGACCCGGGGCTGGGGCGTCCCCTTCTGGTCCCAGAAGTAGAGCAGGTCGAAGACCCGGTTGCCGATGTTGAAGTCGTGGCTGGAGGCCATGCGCGCCGGGTCGAAGCTCGGCAGCTCTCCACCCTGACAGAGCACAAGCTGGTCTTTGGACTCGGCGCGGCAGAGCTGTGCGCCTACGAGGAGCACCAGGACCAGAGCCATCCACAGAGACCGTCGTTGCCTCTTCATGCTGTACTCTCCTCTCCGTTCGTCGCTGGTGTGAACTCGGTCGTATCCATACGATGCTCCCTCCCTCCTCTGTTCATGAGGCGGCCGCGGGACCTTTGGCCGCCATGCGGTCGTAACACCCGGCGGCGAGGTCCGCCTTCTCCGCCTTGAGCTTCTCCTTCTGCACGCGCTCGGAGGCCGTCTTCGGGAGGGTCTCCCGCATCTCCACGTAGCGGGGAACCTTGTACTCGGCCATGCTCGCCTCGCAGAAGGCGACGACCTCCTCGGCCGTCAGGACCTCGCCCGGTCTCGGCACCACGTAGACCTTCACCTCCTCTCCCCGGACCTTGTCGGGAACCGGAAGCGCCGCGGCGTCCAGGATCTTCGGGTGGGTGATGAGGATGTGCTCGATGGAGGCGGCGGAGATGTTCTCTCCGGCCCTCCGGATGATGTCCTTCTTCCGCCCGGAGAAGTGGAAGTCCCCGTCGGCGTCCACGTACCCGAGGTCTCCCGTATGGAACCAGCCTCCTTCGAATGCCTGCTCGGTGGCCGCCGGATCCTTGTAGTATCCCTTCATCATTCCCCTGCCACGCTTGAGGACGATCTCGCCGACCGCTCCCCGCGGGACCTCCCGACCCTGCTCGTCGAAGACCTTTGCCTCCCGGTACGCCACCGGCTTGCCGATGCAACCGGTACCCGCCTTCCGGTCCGTCCCGAGACACACGGCCATGTCGGCGGCCGTTTCCGTCGAGCCGTACGCCTCGAGCACGGGGACGCCGAACCGCTGCTCCCACTCCCGGTGGATCGAGGGGGCGATCCCGGAGGTCTGGACGATCCGGACGCCGTGGGAACGGTCGCGGGGCGAAGGGGGCATGTTGTAGAGGAAGGAGGTCATGGACCCGATGCAGTAGAACGCCGTCACCCGGTTCCGGATCACGTCATCCCAGAACCTCGACGTGCTGAACTTCTCGGCGATCACCAGCGTCGCGTTGTGGAGCAGGGCCATGACCGTGTTCCATTGGGGATCCATGTAGTAGAAGGGCTGAGCGGTGTAGACCCGGTCCTCGCCGGTGAGTTGAAAGACCTCGCCCTGGGTGGCCGCGAGGTCCACGAAGTACTCGTGAGCCGCCAGGCAGCCCTTCGGCTTCCCGGTGGTCCCGGAGGTGTAGAGGATCACCGCGTCATCGGACGGCGCGAGGGGCACCTTCTCGGGCTCTCCGCCCTCCCGGCGAAGCGCCGGCAGGGGGAGGACGCCGGCCGGACCGGAGTCCTCCACGGCGACCACGTGCTCGAGGAGCGGGAGGTCGGCGCGGAGCTTCAGGATGGTTTCCAGGTAGTGGCCGCTCGTGACGACTGCCCGGGCATCCGAGTGCTTCAGGACGTAGGCGATCTCGTCCTCGACGAAGCGGTTGTTGACGGGCACCATGACGGCGCCGATCGTGTTGAGGGCGAGCCAGCACTGGGGGAACTCGAAGCCGTTCGGAAGCAGGAGCGCCACCTTGTCGCCCTTGCGAAGCCCCAAGGCCTGGAACCCGCAGGCGACTTCCTGTACCGCACGGGCGAAGTCGCCGTACGTCAGCTCCTGGTCGCGGAAGACGAGGAACGCCTTTCCCGGTGACCGCGCCGCCGACTCCTCGAGAACCTCCCGCAGATTCTTCATGCTCCACCCTCGATGTGAATGAATCCCACTCGATGCCTTCTTCTGCGCGAGTGCGCGCCAGGTCACGCCCGATGCGGAGGGGCTCGACTCGGGACGGACTCGCGGCCATGGCCGGCCGACCACAGGGCCTCCCGCTCGAGCTCTAGGGTACGGTGAAGATCCAGTCCCAGCGCCTCGTGGATCCCGGTGCGAGCGAGACGGTTGGCGAGCGGCGGGTTCTGCGCCAGGCGCCTCGCCGTCGCGACGGCCGCGTGCAGGAGTGAGGCTTCGGGCACGACGCGGTTGACCAGCCCCCACCGGTACGCCTCTTCCGCGTCGATGATCCGGTTCGTCAGGATCATCTCCCGGGCTCTCTGGAGCCCCACGATGAGGGGGAGGAGCTTCGTTCCGGCATTGCCGACCGCCGTCCCCAGGCGCGTCTCGGGAAAGCCGAACTTCGCGCCCGAGGCCGCGACGATCAGGTCGCAGTTCATCGCCCACTCGCAACCGGAGCCGAGCGCATACCCCTGGACGGCCGCGACGACCGGCTTCCCCAGGCTCAGGAACGCGCGCGTGATCTCCTGGAGGGCGTCGAGACGCCGCTCGTCCTCGCCACGGTTCCCGGAGCCCGGTTCCGAGAGGTCGTGGCCCGAGCAGAACGCCCGCCCCTCCCCGCGGAAGACGGCCGCCCTGATCTCGGGGGCGGCGGCGAGCTCGCGCAGGGCGAGAAGCAGCTCGTCGCACATTCGCGCGTCCTGGGCGTTGAGCTTCTCAGGGCGTGCGAGGGTGATGAAGCCGATGCTCCCCTCGAACGTGCAGACCACGCGCCCGCCCGGGCCCATCCCTGCCTCTCCCGACTTTTCCACCGGCTTCTCCACGGTCCCTACGGCCCCCTCACCGTGAGCATGTCCCTGGGATTCTCCACCGTGAGGACTCGGATCTGCTCCTCCGTGAGCCCGTACACCCTCATCAACTGGAGGACGTGCTCCAGGAGGTGGGCGTACCCCGGCCCGCCCCAGCGGGTCAGGTCGATCTTGAGGCACGTGTCCTGGGAAACGAGAATCTTCCGAAGGTGGCCGAGCTCTATGAGCTCCCGGATCTCCTTGATGCGGCCCACGTCGTTGGGCATGTCCGGCAGGTGACCGTCCGCCAGCGCGGCTTCGGTAGGGTAATACCCCTCCTTCCCGAAGGCGTCGTACTCCACGTAGCAGCCGGACCTCAGGAGCTCGAGACGGGTCGCCAGGGCGTACCCGCACCGGTCCATGTGGCTCATGACGACGCGCTCGAGGTTTGCCCCGGCTTCCTTGAGGACCTCGAGCGCCTCCAGAGGAGCCCGTTCATTGCGGGCGGGGTGGACGTTGATCGCGACTCCCGTCTCCTGCTGGGCGAGGGCCGCCGCGCGCAGCACTTTGCGCTCGGAGGGCTGGAGCGGCCAGGAGCAGCCGATCTCGCCGATCAGTCCGGCCCGGATGCCTCCTTCCGAGGCCCCGGTCTGGACGTCTTCGACGAAGTCCCGCGCCAGTCGATCGACCGTGGCCCCGCTCACCTCGGGCGGGTGGGACGGCGCGATGTAGTACCCCGTTCCCATCACGATGTGGATACCCACCGCCTCGGAGATCCGCTGGAGGGCCGTGGGGTTGCGGAAGAGCCCCCTCGAGCTCTGATCCACGAGGGTCTTGCCCCCGGTCTCGGCGAAGCGTCTGAGCTCTCGGCTGGCGATCTCCTCGTCGAGAAGCTGCTGGCAATCGAGGTTCGCCCGCCAGTTGTAGCGGATCCAGTGCAGGTTCTCGAGGGTGACCGGCTCGCGGGCGCGGCTACGGCTCTCCGGATCGGGCGGCTCCACGAAGTAGCACGTGAGGTCGGCGAAGACGTGTTCGTGCGGAAGGGTGAACCCCAGCTCTTCCGGAGCCCGCTCTCCCATTACCGTGATGACCTTGCCGTTCGAAGCGCGCTTCGGCGCCATGCCTCCTCCTCCTTCGAAAGAATGCTGTCAGTAGGGAATCGCGCTCGAGACGTCCCGGCCGAGCCGCACGATGTGCTCGCTGTAGATCTGCTCGACGTGCTCGATGCTGTATTGGGCGGTGGGGAAGTCGAAGCAGACCGCACCGACCACCGCCTGGGTGTTGGTATTGATGATCGGAGCCCCTATCGCGATGAAGCCCGGGAAGAACTCTTCGTTATTGAGCGAATACCCGCGCGCCTTGGTGAGCCGAAGATCCGCGAGGATCTCCTCCTGGGTGAGCAGGGTCTTCTCGGTCTTCTTCTCGAGGGGGAGTCCCTTCAGCAGCCTCAGTTGCTCGTCCTCCGGGAGGAATGCGAGCATGGCCTTGCCGAGGGCCGTGCAGGTGAGGGCGTCGGACATCAGCGGGAGCCGGTAGGTGAGACTTCCCGCGACTTCCCGCCGGTAGAGGACGGCGAAGGACCTTCCGTCGAAGACCGAGGAGTCCACCGTCACGCCGTGGGCGTTGCAGGCCTCGTCCAGGAACGGCTTCACCACCTGATAGAGGTTGAATCCCCT
>JACRCS010000688.1 GCA_016218905.1 Deltaproteobacteria bacterium | reverse complement strand
GACGCAGGAGAGGCCGGCGACGCGGTGGACGTCGGCCTGGGCGCGGCAGGCGGGGCGGCCGTCGTGGAGAGCGGTCGCGGCGGCTGGGCAGGCGCCGGCCTGGTCCTTCTCCACCTCGTAGATCCCTTCGTAGGTGAGGGCGATCCGGCCGCTCCGGCTGTGGCAGCCGAGGCAGCGGTCGTCGGTGACGCGGGCGTCGACCGCGGGGTGGGGGCGGGGGACGGCGCCGGGGAGTCTGCGGGCGACGTGGCAGGAGGAGCAGCCGCTCCCGTTGCCGTGAATCGCGTCGTCGCGGTTGGCGCGAAGGGTGTGGAGGTGGCAGCCGGCGCAGAGCTTCCCGAGGTGCCGTTCGGCAGGGGACGGATCGGGCTTCGCGAGAGTCTCCGCCATCGACGCCGTTCCACGCGGCTCCGGGATCTCGCCGAAAGTCCACCGGTTCACGGAGACGATGCCGGCCGCGCGCGCCATGAGGGAGGTGGCGACGCGCTGCGCCTCGCGGACGTGACAGCCGGGGCGGCCGCAGGTGCGCGCCACCGAGCGCAGGGCGCCCGGCTCGGGCTCCATGCCGGCGTGCGCGCGGGCCTTGTTGAAGGCGAGAGCGTTTCCGAGGTGGCACGAAGAGCAGCCGACGGCGGCGCGCGCGTGAGCCCCGCCCGGGTCTTCTTCGGGGCGGACGTGGCAGGTGACGCAGCGCTCGGCCTTGCCGCCGGCGCGATCGGGTCCGCGGCCGAGCGCGGCCTCCCGCTGCCGCTCGCGGCCGAGGCCGACGAGGAGCGCGGCGACAGCGAGGAGGAGGGCGACGACGAGAGTCCGAGCCCGGAACATCAGCGGGCCGCGGAGAGGAGGCGGATCGTGGTGGCGAGGGAGCCCGAGCTCCCGCCGACGGCGAAGTCGAGGCGGCTGAGGATCACCGATTATTCCACCGCGGGAAGACCTTCCCCAGGTGGACGCGCCGCGCTCGAGCCCCTATCCTCGCCGGTTGGGGAGGCCAATGCCTCCCGGGAGCGTTCACGTGAGCGACGAGAAGAAAGCGTCCGAGGGGCTTCGGGTCGTAATCCGGCTGCGCATGTCGAGCCACGACGCGCACTACGGCGGGAACCTCGTCGACGGGGCCCGGATGCTCGGGCTCTTCGGCGACGTCGCGACCGAGCTGCTGATCCGCCTCGACGGCGACGAGGGGCTGTTCCGCGCCTACGAGTCGGTCGACTTCCTCGCGCCCGTCTATGCGGGGGACTATATCGAGGCCGAGGGCGTGATCACGACCGTCGGGAACACGAGCCGGAAGATGGAGTTCGAGGCGCGAAAGGTGATCCGGTCGGCGCCCCAGGTCAACGACTCCGCGGCCGAGGTCCTCGACCCGCCGGTCGTCGTCTGCCGCGCGAAGGGGACCTGCGTGACGCCGAAGGACAAGCAGCGCCGCGGCTGACGAGAGCGGTCCCGCGTCACACCCCCCCGGGAGCCGCCCTCTCGACGAGGCGGTCGACCAGGAAGGTGGCGACGTGCTCTGCGTAGGTCCCCTGGCCGAAGCCGGCGTCGTAGCCGAGCTCGACGGCGAGCTTGTTGCTTATGCGCGTGCCGCCGGCGCAAACGACGAAGCGTTCCCTCAGGCCACGCGCCTCGAGGAGCTCGATGAGCTCGGTCAGGTTGCCGACGTGGACGTCCTTCTGGGTGACGATCTGGCTCACCAGGATCCCGTCCGCGTTCACCTTGACCGCGTAGTCGATGAGCTTCTCGTTCGGCACCTGCGCGCCGAGGTTGTGCGCCTCGACCTCGGAGTAGCGCTCGAGGCCGTAGTGGTGGTTGTAGCCCTTCATGTTCATGATGGCGTCGATCCCGACGGTGTGGGCGTCGAAGCCGGTACAGGCGCCGACGACGACGACCTTCCGGCCGAGCTTCTCGCGGATCGCCGCGCACGCCTCGTTCATCGAGTAGAGCTTCTCGCCCGTCGCCTCCTCGACGTGGATCGCGTCGTAATCGACGGCGACCTCCGTCCGACCGTAGGCGACGTAGAAGCTGAAGCCCTCGGAAAGAGGCGAAGCGTGGACGATCTCCGCGTGGCGGAAGCCGAGCTTCTCGACGAAGAGGCGCGCCGCCTCGCGGCCGCGCGGGCCGAAGGGAACGGGGAGGGTGAAGGAGAGCTGGACGGCGCCGTCGTCCAGGGTGTCTCCGTAAGGCCTCACGATCGTCGTCATCGCGCCCTCAAAGTCCCAGTTCCCGGTGGAGGTGCGTCTCGAAGGGGTTCCAGTAGCCGTCGGCCTTCTTCCGGAGGCCCTCGAGCCCCTTGCCCATGTCGCGGGGGCGCTTGATGTCGGCGAAGAGACCCTGCTCGATGGCGGGCATGAGGCCCAGCTCGTCGATCCTCTCGAGGAACGCGACCGTTTCGTCGAGGACCGCCTGCGCCCGCCTCACGATCGCGCCGTCCCTGCGGAACTCGACCTCCTCCCCGAGGTCGGCCATGTTGTTCATGACGTACTTCGCGTTCTCCAGGGCGAGGAAGCGGTCCTGCATGAACGGGGTGTGGATCGCCTCGGTGAGCATCCCGAGGAGGTGGATCCCCTGGCCCGTCATCTGCGACACGAAGTTGAAGAGCGCGTTCTGGACGACGCCCCGGAAGATGTCGCCCGTCATGAACTTCGTCGGCGGCATGTACTTCAGCGGGGCCTCGGGAAAGATCTCCCGCGCCATGAGGGCCTGGGAGAGCTCCATCAGGAATCCGTTCCGGATCGTCGGGTCCATCTCGAAGGCGTGCCCGAGCCCCATCTGCCAGGGCTCGAGGCCGGCGGCGTAGGCGAAGCGTTCGTTCAGGAATTGGCTTGCGAGGACGGTGTAGGCCTTCTCCACCGCGTCGGACGTCGTCAGGTAGTTGTCCTCGCCGGTGTTGATGATGACGCCGGCCCAGGCGTTGATCATCCGGCTGAACTTCTGGTCGACGAACGTCCTGTACATGTTGATGTCGCGGAAGAGGATTCCGTACATCGAGTCGTTCAGCATCATGTCGAGGCGCTCGAGCGCCCCCATGGCCGCGATCTCCGGCATGCAGAGGCCCGAGGCGTAATTCGTCAGGTAGACGTAGCGCCCCTGCTTTTCGACGACCTCGTCGAGCGCGGCCCGCATGATCCGGAAGTTCTCCTGCGTGGCGTAGGTCCCGCCGTACCCCTCGGTGGTCACCCCCTCGGGGACGTAGTCGAGGAGCGACTGGGCGGTCGAGCGGATGACGGCGATGATGTCGGCGCCGGCCGCGGCGGCAGACCG
>JACRCS010000687.1 GCA_016218905.1 Deltaproteobacteria bacterium | reverse complement strand
CTGCGCACTTCGCCCCACGGGAGCTCGGCGACCCAGCGCATCTCCAGGTTCTCGTCGAGAAACCCGATCCGCAGGACCTCCTGGGAGCCGAGGAGGTCGAAGAGGCGCCCGTCCTCCGGGTCGGCGGCGTCGAAGTACGATTCTCCGACCAGGTCCCCCGCCGTCTCGCCCTCGGCCCGGAAGACGAGGCATACCACGGGTCCGCTGGCGGTCCGCTCCACCACGACGCCTACCCGCACCCCCGCGCCGGCGGCGCGGAAGCTGTCGATGACGTCCCCGGTGGACTTAACAAGCAGGACCGCCTCCGTGCGCTCCTCGATCTCCGCGCTGACGCAGACGACCGCGAAGGAGGCCGCTTCCAGGAACGCCTTCACCTCATCCGAAAACCGCATCGCCGCCCTCCCTCCGGGTTGAACGGGGCCGTCCGGCCCGTCCGCTCGAGACGCAGAAGATAACGCATCCGAAGAATGGGATCCTCCCCAAAAATCCCCCCCGCGGGGGATGGCGCGCCCGAGGCAGGCCTGATAGGCTCACCCTCCTTGCGAACTCCTTCGGCTTGGGGGTAGCCATGAGAGAGAGCGATCGTCCCGCCGTGCTCGTCATCGACGAAGACCGGGACATCCGCAGGCTGATGGAGTGCGTCCTGGCCGACCAGGAGTACGAGCCCGTCAGCTGCCGGACGCCGGAAGAGGGGCTGAACGTCCTCAGCCAACGGCACATCGACTGCGTGCTCCTCGACATCCACTTCGCCAGGACTCCCGAGTGCCTGGGCTTCCTCTGCGCCCTGAGGGCACTCCCCCGCTGCGCCCAGGTCCCGGTCCTCGCCACGTCGGTCATGACCGAACAGGAACTCGCGCGCCAGGTCATGGACCTCGGGGTGAGAAAGCTCATCCCGAAGCCCTTCTATCCCCGCGAGATCCTGAGCGAGATTCGCGCCGTCTTCTCCTAAAGGCCTAAGGGACCAAAGGAACCTAAGGGACCCAAAGACCTACAGGACCCGTCCTTTCGGTCTCTTGCGTCCCTGGCGTCCTTTGGCTCACCAGCCTCGGGGCACTGCTTTACGCCGCACCCCTGCCCCACCCCTGGGAGTGTGGTAGAGGCACTCCGCACCCGAGGAGGCGCGGACCACGGCCGACGGCGGCTCGCGGCACTTGAACCCGAGCGCCCGGCACCCGCGGGGGAACTGCGCATCCCACGTCACATAGTAATGCGCGCATGTCGCGCAAGCGGTTCGGTCCGGCTTCGCCATTTCGCCCCTGAGCATACGACCCTTCGCCGCTACCGGCGAGGCCCTTTTGCCGGCGGCCGCCTCAGGCGGCCTTCAGGTACGCCAGGAGCCGCTCCACCGCGGCCTTGAGCTCCTCGTGCAGTTCCTCGGCGCCTTCCGTCCTCCCCTCCCTGCCCAGGTGCTCCAGCTCCTCGGCCGCCGCCGCGGCCTCCTTTGCCTGGAAGACGAGGAGCCCGCCCCGGAGCTTGTGCGCCGCGGCCTGGAGCTCGGCCGGCTCGCGCTCCCTCGCGGCCCGCTCGATGGCCGGCAGGAGCTCCTCGGTCGTGGCCCGAAGGTGTCCGGTCAAGGCCGACAGCACCGCGGGGTCGCCGCCGAGTTCCTGACGGAGCTTCTCCAGGTCGGCCGGCGGCTCGGGCTCCACGGACGGGCAGGCCGGCCGGCACTCCCGCGTCCAGAGCGCGAGCTTCCGGCACAGGGCCTCGGGCGAGATCGGCTTGGTCAGGTAGTCATCCATGCCCGCCGCCAGGCACGCCTCCCGATCCCCCTTCATCGCGTGCGCGGTCAGCCCGAGCACCGGCAACCGAAGCCCCCGGGCGCGCAAGGCGCGGGTCGCCTCGTAGCCGTCCATCCCCGGCATCTGGACGTCCATCAGCACCACGTCGAACTCGCCCTTTTCCAGCGCCCGCAGCGCCGACCGGCCGTCCGAGGCGAACGTGACCTTCGCTTCGACCTTGGCGAGCGAGGCCCCCACGAACGTCTGGTTTACCGGGTTGTCCTCGGCCAGGAGCACCCTCAGTCCCGGACGCAACTCCGGCAGGGCTCGTCCCGCATGCACCGCCTCGTCTGCCGGGGCCGCCTCCGCGGCGAGGACGTCGCCGAGCGCCTGCAGAAGGGTCGACAGGCGCACGGGTTTGACGAGATAGCCGGCGATCCCCAGCCGCCGGACGCGCGCAGCGCCTCTCGGCACGTCGTTCGAGGGGATCAGCATGACGGCCCGCTCCGCGAGCGGGAGCTCGTGCCGCAGTCGTTCGACGACCGAAAAGCCGTCCCCGTCCCCCAGGTCCCGGTCGAGGAGCGCGACGTCGAAGGGGCGGCCCGCTCTCGCCGCCGCCCGGAGCGCCTCGACGGCCTCGTGGCAGCGGGACACCGCCGCGACCTCCAACCCGCGTGCCTCGAGCGCCTGCGCCAGGGCTGCGGCGGCCGTCGCGCTGTCATCGAGCACCAGCGCGCGCCGTCCGGCAAGACCCACGGGCTCGGTCGAGCCGGAGACCCCTGCCGGCTCCGCCGCCGGCAGGGCGAGCTCGAAGGAGAAGGTGCTCCCCTCGCCGGGTCGGCTCTCCACCCAGAGTCGGCCGCCCATCAGGTCCACGATGCGCTTCGAGATCGTAAGACCTAGTCCCGTGCCGCCGTGGGTGCGGGCGAGCGAGGCGTCGAGCTGGGTGAAGGCCTGAAAGAGCTCCGCCTGCTTCTCCTCCGGAATGCCGATCCCGGTATCCCGGACCGTGAATAGGAGGCGTACCGAGTTCCGCGTACCACGTGCCGCGTCCGAGGCCGGTTGCTCCCGGGACTCACCCGGTACCGGGTACCCGGTACCCGGTACTCGGTACTCGTCGGCTCGGCCGACGGAGACGACGACCTCTCCATGTTCCGTAAATTTCACCGCGTTCCCGACGAGGTT
>JACRCS010000701.1 GCA_016218905.1 Deltaproteobacteria bacterium | reverse complement strand
GGGACTGCCCCGGGACGACCTCGTGCCACCAGAGGTCGCGCCCGTCCTTCCACTCCTTCACCGGCTGCCCGGTGCGGCGGACCACGACGACGCGGGTGACCGTCGGGCACGAGGCGGCCGCCTCGTCGACGCCGGGCTTGATCGCGAACGGCCTGCCGCGGCGGTACGAGCCGTCGGCGGTGAAGATGACCTTCGCGCCCGAGTCCTGCATCCGGACGGCGAGCGCCTGCGGGCCGAAGCCGGCGAAGACCGGGACGATGACCGCGCCGAGCTTGAGGCAGGCGTAGAACGCGACGACGAGCTCCGGGAGAAGGTGATCCGAACCGCGCCCGAGGCCCTGACGAACCAGCCGGGCATCTGGGTCCAGAAGACGACCCACGGCGGCGGTTCGCCCGTCATCCGGGGACTCGTCGGCAACCAGGTCCTCCTGCTGGTCGACGGGATCCGCCTGAACAACTCCACCTACCGATACGGCCCCAACCAGTACCTCTCCGGAATCGACCCGGGCTTGACGGACCGCATGGAAGCCGTGCGTGGCAGCGGCTCGGTCCTCTACGGAAGCGATGCCCTCGGCGGCGTCGTGCAGGTCCTCTCGAAGACGCCCTCGTTCTCGACGGACGGGCTTCGTGCCCTGGGCCGGGTGTCGGGCCAGTGGATGAGCGGCGGGATGGAGGCGAGCGGGCGTGCCGACCTCGAGCTCAGAGGAGAGCGCGTCGCCTTCCTGGCGGGCTTCTCAGAGCGGCACTACGGGGATGTCGTCGCCGGTGGCGACCTCGGCACCTTGTCTCCGACGGGTTACGGCGCGCGGGCCGCCGACGCCAAGCTTCTCCTCAGGACCGGCGGGTTCGGCCTCCTGACGGCGGCCTTTCAGCACTCCAGACAGGACGACGTCCCTCGCTACGACCAGGTGGCCCTGGGCGGCTACAGCACGAACGACTACGACCCGCAGACACGGCAGCTCGCATACCTGAGGTGGGAGACCTTCTCGACGAGCCGGTGGGTGCAGTCCGTTCGCGCCACCGGCTCCTTCGACAGGTCCGTGGAGGGGCTCTTCGCCCAGGGGAGTGGCTCGTCGAAGATCCGAACGCAGCGGGACGAGGTCGGCACGTTCGGGTTCGTCGCCGAGATCGCGTCCGCTCCGCTCCCGGGATGGCAGACCCGGTCGGGCGTCGAGTTCTACGGCGGCGCGGTCGACAGCAAGGCGACGGAGACGGACACGGTCTCCGACACCTCATCCACGCTGCGCGGCTCTTTCGCCGACGGATCGAGAAGCTCGAGCCTGGCCGCATTCACGAATCACCAGGTCCGGTGGAACAGCTTCCACGTCTCCGCCGGCGTCCGGTTCAACGCCGTCGCCGTCTCCGTGGAGGACGCCCTTTTCGGAAACCAGGAGGTCCGATCGGCTGCGTGGGTCGGACAGGTCGGGGTCTTATACGACCTCGCGCCGTGGCTTCGGGCGGTGTTCTCCGGCAACACGGGCTTCCGCGCGCCCAACGTCGACGACCAGAGCAGGTTCGGCGCGGTGGAGAGCACCGTCTTCGAGATCCCGTCCTCGTCTCTGGCCCCGGAGCGATCGCGGACCGTGGAAGCAGGGCTGAAGCTCAGCGGAAAGAGCGCCTTCGGCGCCGTGACCGCGTACCAGACGCTCCTTTCCGGCCTGATCGACCGCGTACCGGCCACGTACGGCGGCAGCGACGTCGTCGACGGCAGAATGGTCTACCAGAAGCAGAACGTCGGCGAGGCGCTCATTCGCGGGATCGAGGCGGAGGCCGACGTCTCGATCTCGCCACGGCTACGCGCATCCGGAAGCCTCACCTGGACCTGGGGTGAGAACAGGACCACGGACACGCCGATGCGACGAATCCCCCCGCTCTTCGCGACGGCAGGATTGGCTTACCGGCACGCCGCGGGCTGGTGGCTGAAGGGCGAGCTGGCGACGGCCAGCGAGCAGGACAGGCTGGCCCCGGGTGACCGGTCCGACCTTCGCATCTCGAGCCGGCTCGTCGATGGCGTCATGCCGGGCTGGACGTGCTGGAACCTTCACGCCGGCGCCCAGGTCCGGTCGACACGGATCCAGGTCACCCTCCAGAACCTCTTCGACGAGGCCTACCGGATCCACGCTTCCGGCGTGGACGAATATGGCAGGAGCGCCCGACTCATGCTGGTCCTGGACCTCTGAGCCGGACGCCCTCTTCCGTCTCCGGCGCGGTCCGCGGTTTCAGGCGAGCGCCTTGAACTCCTCCGTCGCGTCGACGAGGGCCGAGACGATACCCGGCTCGTCGGCCGAGTGCCCCGCGGCCGGCACGATGTGGAGGCGGGAGGAGGGCCACGCCTCGTGGAGATCCCAGGCGGAGACGGCGGGGCAGACCATGTCGTAGCGCCCCTGGACGATGACGGCCGGCAGGTGCCGGATGCGCGTCACGTCGCGGAGCAGCTGGTCGTCGCTCGAGAGGAAAGCGCCGTTCACGAAGTAGTGCGCCTCGATGCGGGCGAGGGCGACTTCGGCCGGGATCTCTTCCTCGGGCACAGGCCCGAGCTCGGCGACGAGATGGGAGGCCGTCTCCTCCCAGCGGTTCCAGGCGAGGGCGGCCTGCCGCTGGATGGCGGCGTCGGCCGAGTTCAGCCGTCGGTGGTAGGCGGCGAGGGCGTCGGACCGCTCGGATTCGTCGAGAACCGCGAGGAAAGGCGCCCAGGCGTCGGGGAAGATCCGCTGCGCGCCTCCGCCGAAGGTCCAGTCAACCTCGGCCGATCGGGAGAGAAAGATGCCGCGGAGGATGAGTCCCGAGCAGCGCTCCGGGTGCGCCTCTGCGTAGGCGAGGCCGAGCGTGGAGCCCCAGGAACCGCCGAAGACGAGCCACTTCCCAATGCCAAGACGCTCCCGGATCCGCTCCGTGTCCGCCACGAGGTCGGCCGTCGTATTCTCCCGGGTCTCGCCGAGGGGCGTCGAACGACCCGAGCCGCGCTGGTCGAACAGGATCACCCGCCAGAACGACGGGTCGCAGAAGCGGCGGTGGAGCGGTGAGATCCCGGCGCCGGGACCACCATGGAAGAGGATCACGGGCCTGCCGGCCGGGTTTCCGGCCTGCTCCACGTGAAGCTCGTGGAGGTCGGAGACCCTCAGACGAAAGGAGTCGAAGGGCTCGAGCGGGGCGAAGAGCTCGGACACGGCGTGGCAGTCTATACGTGACCCGATCGAATTCGTTTCCACCTCGGGAAGAGCGCCCCCCGCACACGCCGATCCTTTCGTAAACTCCGTCGCCATGCCAACGGCCGCGTCCAAGAAGTCGCCCACACGCTCCGCCCGGAAGCCCCCCCGGACCCCCGACCGTTTCTCGGAGGCCGAGGAGCTCTACGGCATCGACGCCTGGGGCAAGGGGTTCTTCTCGATCTCCGACGACGGCCACCTCCTCGTCCACCCGACGCGGGAGGGGCACCGCTTTGCCGACCTCAAGGACATCGTCGATGAGGTGGCCGGCCGCGGCATCACGCCGCCGATGGTCATCCGCTTCCCCCAGATCCTCACCTCTTCGGTGAGAGAGCTGAACGAGGCGTTCGGGAAGGCCCTCAAGGAGTACGACTACGACGGCCACTACCGCGGTGTCTTCCCGATCAAGGTGCACCAGAAGAAGGTCGTCGTCCACGAGATCATCGAGGCGGGGCGGAAGTACGGCTACGGCCTCGAGGCCGGGAGCAAGCCCGAGCTGATCGCGGCCCTCTCGCAGGACCTCGGCCCCGAATGCCTCATCACGACGAACGGCTACAAGGACGAGGCCTTCATCCGCCTGGCCCTCGACGGCGTCCGGATGGGGCGGAACGTCATCCTGACGCTCGAGAAGGTCTCGGAGCTCGAGCGGATCCTCGAGGTGGCCAAGAAGCGGGGCGTGCGGCCTCTCG
>JACRCS010000700.1 GCA_016218905.1 Deltaproteobacteria bacterium | reverse complement strand
GGACACGAGGTCTTCCGGCCGGGCTCCTACCTCGACGCCGTCGGCCGCTTCTACCACACGCCGGGTCGTGTGAAGGTCGTCTGTGCGCAGGAGCAGTCCGCCATCCTGGAGTTCACGGAGTCGTGCGAGCCCTCCTTCATCGGCGACCTGCTGATTCCCTTCGATCCGATCCCGATTCCCCTCGTGCGCGCGACCACGCCGCTCACTCAGTGCGACCCGCCCTCCGGCAAGACGACCGGCCAGATCGTCGAGGTGAAAGACCGGGCGACTCCCGTCGGGACGGACTCCGTCGTCTTTCTCGATCTGGGCGAGCAGGACGGTCTCTACCCGGGCGATTTCCTGACCGTCTACAGGAGGCGGAACGACTCCGGGACGATCCGCACCCTTCTCGGCGAGGTCGCAGTGTTCTGGACGAAGGGCCACACCTGCGTCGCCAAGGTCACGTCGATGGTCGACTCGTTGCGGCTGGGTGATTTCGTCGAGCTGAAATAGCGGGCCTCCCGCGGGGAGCTCACCGCTCCCCGCGGCGTTCCTCTTCGCATCACCCCGTGATAAGTTTCCGTCCCTTTCGCCCCGCGAGGGGTTCGTCTCAACGAGGAGGATGAGGTCATCGTGATGCTCGACGGACAGCTTCAGCGAATCATCGACGAGCTCGTTTCCAAGGGGGTTCCCCTCGAGACCGCGAGGAAGGAGTTCGAGCGGAAGTACGTCGCCACCGCAGTGACGCGCGCCTCGGGCAACATGGGGCAGGCGGCGAAGTCCCTCGGAATCCATCGGAACACCCTTCGCGCCAAGATCTCGCTGCTCCGGCTGAAGCAGCCCCTGAAGCACCGCGACCACACGTGAGCTGAAGAGTTCTGGGGAAACCCGGACCGCCGGGTTTCCCCAGGCCCCTTCCGCGCGGCAAGGAAGCTCGCTTCGCTCGCACGGAACGAGGGGAAACCCGGACCGCCGGGTTTCGACGGGAAGTGAACGGGGGAGGCGCGAACCGCCTCCCCCGAACCCCCTCAGCCCTTCGGCGCGGCAAGGAAGCTCGCGCTCGCCGGGGGGCCTGAGCGCTTGCCGGGGGGCTGAGCTGCGCGCGCCCGCCGGACCCCCCAACCTAGATTCGAACGCCCGCGCGCGTGAAAGCGAGACGAGAAAGGCCGGCGCGGAGCGCCGGCCTTCGTGCTTGCGGGAGCCCCGCGGGCTACACCAACGTCTTCAGGCGCGCGATGCGCGTCGCGAGCGGCGGATGCGTCGAGAAGAAGCGCATGAGGCCCGTCGGGTGGCCGGAGATCTTCAGCGTCTGGACGGCCGCCTGGCTCGAGGCCGGATCGACGATTCCGTAGGTCCGCTGCAGCGCCTCCAGCGCGCCGATCATCTGCTCACGGCCCGCCAGCCTCGCGCCGCCCGCATCGGCCCGGAACTCGCGGAGACGCGAGAACCAGGCGACGACGACCGAGCCGAGGATGGAGAAGGCGATGTCGAAGACGAGCGTGGCCACGAAGTAGACGAGCCTGGAAACGCCCCCGTCCTCCTCGTCGCGCCGGAAGAGCTGCGCGACCAAGACGGCGACGACACGCGCGAGGAACATCGTGAAGGCGTTCACGACGCCCTGGACCAGCGTCATCGTCACCATGTCGCCGTTGGCGACGTGGGCGATCTCGTGCCCGAGGACCCCCTCGACCTCGTCCCGGCGCAGGCGCCGGACGAGCCCGGTGGACACGGCCACGAGCGCCCGGTTCTTCGTCGGACCAGTGGCGAAGGCGTTCACCTCGTCGGAGTCGTAGACGCCGACCTGGGGCATCGTCTTCAGGCCCGCCGCCTGCGCGAGGCGGTAGACGGTCTGGACGAGCTCCTGCGCTCCGGCGTCGGCCGTGTTCGGGTCGATGAGCTTCACGCCCATCCCCCACTTCGCCAGGACGCGAGAGAGGCCCAGCGAGATGAAGGCACCGCCGAAGCCCCAGACGAGGCAGAAGACGGCGAGCGACGTCAGATCGAGCCCGCGCGACGTCAGGTACGGGCGGACGCCGAGAAGGCTCAGGACGACCGAGATGGTCGCGACGACGAGGACGTTGACGGCGAGGAAGAGGAAGACGCGCTTTGCGATTCTCATGGCAGGTTCACTCCCGTTGGATCGCCAGACCGACGCCCGGCCGAGAAAAAGCCGGGTCCCGAGGCGACCGCGACGGTTCCGAGAACGCTAGGGCCGGGGCCGGTATTCCGCCAGCGAGGGGCGACGGGGGGTCACTTGGGCGAGGAGGAGCTGTTCCCCGAGCCGTTTCCCGCAGGGGGATCCTTCTTCTCGGAATCCTGGCCGTTGTCCTTCACCGCCTGCTTGAAGTTGCGGATGCCCTCGCCGATCCCCTTCCCGAGCTGGGGGAGCTTTCCGACGCCGAAGAGGAGGATGACGATGGCGAGGATGATGAGAAGTTCCGGGATTCCGAGGTTGGGCACGGGGGCCTCCTGAGGGGGGGGATGATACCCCGTCAGCCGGGGAGGAAACCGAGGAGGGCCTGGAACGGACCGTTTGGGCGCGTCCAGAGGCGGATGGTCCGGACCGCGGCGTCCCTGTGCGGGCGGTAGACCTCGCGGCCGAGCGCCAGCATCTTCTCGAAGGTGCCGAGGACCTTCCAGGCCCGCTGGAGGAGGACTGCCTCCCGGTAGGTCTCCCCGTGCGCCGGGGCGAGCGTTCCCGCCCGCTCGAATCGAAGGGAGACGGGGTCGTAGTCAGGAGGTCCGAGCCTCAGGTCCTGGAAGTCGATGACGGCGAGAGCGCCGCCCCTGGCGCGCATGAGGTTGTTGGCGTGGAAATCGCGGTGGGTCGGGACCGGGTCGCCTGCGAGGGTCGGGTCCGACGCGTCGCGGGCGAGCCGGCCGGCAAGCTCTTCCCAGAGCGTGGCACGCCCGTCCGGCAGCGGGGCGCTGCCGTCCCGTTCGAGAGCCCAGCGCCGGGTGTGGGCCAGCTCGGAGGCGAAGAAAGAAGCGTCGAAGGGTGAATTGAGGAGGGCAGCCTCACGGGCGATTCGGCGGAGCGGCACGAGAAGATCCTCCGCCTCGTCGAGAAGGCGGTCTCGATCCGAGGAGCCAGCCTCTCGGATCTCCGCCGCCAGGTCGCGGTCCCCCAGGTCCTCTACGAGCGCCGCGCCTGAGGGCGGGTCGTCGTCGAGGAGCGACGGCACCCGGATTCCGGCTCCGGAGAGGGCGGCCCCGATGGCTCGCCAGCGCTCCTGGGCCCTGGAGGAGGGAGAGGGGTAGAGCACGAGGACGACCGAAGAGCCCGCCTTCGACTCGAGGCGGAAGTACCGTCTCTGGCCGACGTCGCCCGCGAGCGGCACGACCGGCCCGGAAGGGGAGAGGCCGAAACGGGAGCGAGCGGCCGAGAGCCGCACGTCCTCTCCCGCGGGGTCGGAGATCGTCACGCCTTGTCGGGGGTCTTCTCGACGAGCTCGATCTTGAGGATCTTCTGGTAGCTGCGGGGCTTCCCGCCGCTCCGCGGGTCGGAGGTGTCGGAGTTCGACTCGCTGACGATCTTGTCGACGATCTCCATCCCCTTCACGACCTCACCGAAAACGGTGTACTGCCGGTCGAGAAACGGCGAGTCCTTCACGACGATGAAGAACTGGGAGGACGCCGAGTCGGGATCGCTGGCGCGGGCCATCGAGAGGACTCCCCGTTTGTGGCTCACGTCGTTGAACTCGGCCTTGACGTTGAGAGGCTTGCCGGTCTTGTCGGTGTTGCCCCCCGTTCCGTAGAGGGCGATCTTTCCAGGGTCCTTCGTGAAGGGGTCGCCTCCCTGGACCATGAAGCCGGGGATCACGCGGTGGAAGAGCGTGCCGTCGTAGAAGCCGGCGGCCGCGAGATCGATGAAGTTCTTCACGTGGCCCGGAGCCTTCTCGAGGAAGAACCGGATCGTCACGTCTCCCTGGGAGGTCTTCAGGACGGCAAGGGTCTTCGCGTAGTCGCGCGGCTTGGACGACACCTTCTTCTCCTTCTTCCTCACGGCGGCCTTCTTCTGCTGGGCCGCGGCCGCCTCGGCCGGGATGGCGGATGCCCCGGCGAGCGCGAGACCCAGCCAGAGCGCGAGGGCGAATCGGGTGTGTCGGTTCGCGAGCACGGGAACCTCCTTCATCCGTCCGGCGCATTCCGCCGGCGCCGCCTTGTGCCGGCGGCCGGGCCGCCGGATGATACTTCGACGGAGCCTTCGTGAAGATCGCCGAGTCGTTCCTCGCTCTCGTGAAACGCGCGTCGACCGACCTCGACGTCGAAAGGATCCGCGCGGACGTCCACGCGTTCTCCCTCCGCCACCCGGGGCTCTCGACCCGGCAGAAGGCCGGGATGATGGTCGCCGCGACCGCCCGGAAGGCGGCGTTCGTCGGAGCGGCCGCGAGCGTCCCGCCCGGCTGGGCCTCCGTGGCTGCGACTGCGCCAGAAATGGCGACGCTCATCGTCCTTCAGAGCCGGATGATCGTCGGCCTCCACCTCCTCTCCGGGGGCGACCTCGACCCGGAGGAGCGTGCGCTCGAGGTCGTCGCCGGGCTCGCGGCGGGAGCGGGGCTTTCCGTGGGGAGGCGCCTCACGGTGCGGCTGGCCGAGGAGCTCGCCGGGCGCCTCGCGGCCAAGGCCCTCGGACGCCAGCTCGCGCACGTCGGTCCGCTCGCCGGGATCGCGGCGTC
>JACRCS010000063.1 GCA_016218905.1 Deltaproteobacteria bacterium | reverse complement strand
GGGGCGAAGACGTGGTCTTCAGCGCGCGAGAACCGCGGGGCGTCGACCTCGCCGGGCGGTGGAGCCGCGGCCACGGGCTCTCGCTGCGAGGCAAGCTCGAGGAGGCGCCGCTCCACGGCTGGGTCTCCGAGCGCTTCGTACCTCCCGACTTTCGAGGCGTCGCCCGAGGTGAGGTCGAACTCACCCTCCCCACCGGCGGAAAGCCCTCGGGGGAGCTTCGCCTCGAGAAGCTCGCGTTCGTCCTGCCGCCCGTCGAGGTCGGGAACGAAGGCGACGTGAGGCTCTCCTACCGCAACGGGGAGCTCTCCATCGGCGCCCTCTCCCTCAAGGGGGAGGACTTCCAGCTCCAGGCCGCCGGTCGGATCGCGCCGGGTTCGAGTTGGGACCTCTCCGTCCGCGGGACGAGCGACCTCGCCCTGGCGCGCCGGATCACCTCGAAGGTCCGCGAGGCCTCCGGCAGCGCCTCGGCCGACGTGACCGTGCGCGGCCCGTGGGGCAGACCCGCCATCCAGGGCCCGGTCGAGATCCAGGAGGGCGCCCGCCTCCTGGTCGAGGGAGTGGACCTGCCTTTCAAGGAGATCGCAGGACAGGGATACCTGGACGGGAGGAGGGGCCTCGCCGTGGAGAGCGTTGACGCCCGCTTCGGCGACGAGGGGCGGTTGCACGCGGAGGGCTTCGTCGGCACGCGCGGCTTTCGCTGGACCGACCTGCGCCTCTTCATCGAAGCGAGGGACATCGTCTACGAGCGGCCGAGGCAGGTGACGTACCGTTTCGACGCCGACCTCATGGCGACAGGAGGCCCGGCCAAGCCCGAGCTTCGAGGCGACGTACGGCTCAAGAACCTTGCCTACGCCAAGCGCCTCAACTGGAAGACCATGGTCTTGGACTTCCTGCGACGGCGTCCCCGGGAGGTGGAGAGGCGGGCCGCCGAGGGAGGCCTCCTGGTCGATCTGGCGATCGCCGGCTCCCAGGACCTGAAGGTCGAGAACAACCTCGCCGACCTGGAGCTGGCGGTGGACCTCCGGGCCCGGGGCATCTTTCCCGAGCCCCATCTCTGGGGCCGCGTCGAGGTCCTGGGGGGGACGATACGGTTTCGCTCGCGGGACTACGACGCCCTTCGGAGCACGGTGGAATTCCTCGGAGAGACCCAGCCGATCCCGCTTCTGGACCTCCACGCCAGGACGAGCGTCGGGCAGTACGCCGTCACCGTCGACGTCAGCGGGCGCCTCGACCGGTACCAGGTGAGCATGGCGAGCGTCCCGCCGCTCCCCCAGACCGAGCTCCTCGCGCTCCTCACCGTCGGGCCGGCCCCGCCCGAGACCATCTCGGCAGCGAACATCGTCAGCGGGGCTCCCCTGAGGGAGAGCGTGACCGCACAGGCGATCACGACCGCGGAGGCGACGAGCTTCCTGACCGGCCGCATTCAGGACGTGCTGGAGAGCGAGGTGACGGACATCCTCGGGTTCGAGCAGTTCCACATCGACCCCGCCTACTCGGCGGCCACCCAGACCTCTGTCCCCAAGGTGACCGTCGGCAAGACCATCACCCGGGCCCTCTTCGCTCGCTACTCGGCGTCGCTCGGCCTCCAGCCGGAACAGGATCTGGAGCTCCAGTACACGCTCAGCCCGGTGGTCCAGGTGCTCGGCACCTGGTCCGACAAGAGCACGCAAACCAAGGGGTCTCTCGGCGGAGAGGTCCGGTTCCGGTTCACGTTCCGATGAGCAGCCGCAAGCTCTTCGCGCTGGTTCTCCTCGCGGCCTCGCTCTTTGCGGGCCGGACCTCCGCCCTCGACCTGGCGGAGGCGGTGGGCCGGCCGGTGCTCCGGGTCGACGTGGTGAACCGCAGCCGCGTGAGCACGCCGGAGCTCCTGCGGCTCTTTCAGTTGCGGCCCGGCGACCGGTACCAGCCGGACGCGGTGCAGCGAAGCCTCCAACTGCTGGCGCAGAAGCCCGGCGTCCGCGATGTCCAGGTGACGGGGACGGAGGAGGCGCAAGGAATCGTGTTGCGCCTGGAGGTCCTCCCGGAGGCACTCGTCCGGTCCGTCCGCTTCACCGGGAACCGGACCCTCAAGAGGAAAGAGCTCGCCTCGCGGATCAAGGTCCGCGTGGACCGGCCCGCCTACGCGCCCTTCCTTGAAGAGGACGTCCGCACCATCCGGGAGCTGTATGTCGAGAGGGGATTCCCGGCGGCCACGGTGACGCCTCAGGTGGAGAGCGTCTCTCCCCCCTTCTGGGTGAAGGTGACGTATCGGATCGACGAGGGCGAGCCGACGCGCGTCGGACGGGTGGAGCTCACCGGGAGCGGGCCGATGGAGCGGGAGAGGGTGCTCGCGGTCGTTGGGCTGTCGGAGGGGAGCCACGCCTCCACCCGACGCCTGCGGGAGGGCGTGCGGCGGCTGACGACGCTCTACCACCGGGAAGGGTACCCCGAGGCGCGCGCGCCGTTCGCCCGGCTCGAGAAGCGGGGCGAAGAGACCGTGCTCGTCCTGCCCGTCGTCGCCGGTGCTCCGGTGGACTTCCGCTTCGAGGGGGTCACCGGCTCGGTGCGCCCACTGCGGGAGGCGATGGAGACGCACTTCGGGGAGACGGTGGACTCGGCCTGGCTCTCACAGGTGGCCGCCTTGATGGCCGAAACGCTCGTCGCGCAGGGTCACCGCAACGCGACGATCTCCTCACAGCTCGTCGAGGAAGAGGGCCGCAAGATCGTGACCTTCCGAGTGGAAGAGGGGCCGGTCGCGCGGGCGGCGCAGATCGCCTTCGAGGGCAACGCGTCGATCCCGTCCAAGAAGCTCGAGCCCTACATGTCCCTCGTCGAGGGCGGAGTCTTCCGGCGGCCGCCGGTCACCCAGGAAGTCCTCGACCTGGACGTGAGGACGCTGGCCGACTACTACGCTTCCCAGGGGTACCTGGAGGCCGAGGTGGCGCTCATCGGCGTCGACGTCGACCCGTCGGGCGAGGCCCGGGTGCGCATCCGCATTCACGAGGGCACGCGGTACCGGCTGGGAGAGGTCTCGTTCGCGGGAGCGGGTCTCGGGCCGGACGAGGCCCGGGCCATCGCGGCGCTTCCCCCGGGCGCCTTCGCGGACCCTGCCGAGGCGGAGAACGCCCGGGTTCGCCTCCTGGCGGAGGTCCTCAAACGCGGGCACCCTGATGCTCAGGTGAGCTACACCTGGACGAAACGCCCCGAGACGGCGCTGGTCGACCTCGCCTACCGCATGGAGCCCGGTCCCCTGGTCCGCTTCGGGAAAACCGTGGTCGCCGGCAACGCCCGCACCCGAACGTCGGTAATCGAACGGGAGCTCACCTTCAAGGAAGGAGAGGTCTGGAACGCCCAGGAAGTTCTCGTCAGCCGGCAGCGGCTCTTCCGGCTCGGATTCTTCCAGCGGGTCGCCATCGAGCCGCTGGGCGGGACCCGTGCCGATGGCACGCGCGACGTGCGGGTGGAGGTCGAAGAGCAGGACGCGGGCAGCCTCTCCTTCGGGGCGGGGTACGGCACCGAGGAAGGGTTCAAGGGCTTCGCCGAGCTCGGCCACGCGAACCTGGGCGGGGCCGGACGGGACGTGAGGCTGCGCGCCCAGGGACAGATCAACGACCGGTCCTTCACGCTCTCGTTCCGAGAGCCCTGGTTCCTGGGGCAGCGACTCTCCCTGGGACTGCGGCTGACGCGGCAGATCGTGAACCTGCCCGCCTACAACAACTCCCTGCTGGCGCTTCAGGCGAGCCTCGAGCGGCAGCTGAGCGAACGCGTGCGCGGCTCCCTCCTCTATACGCTGGAGTCCAACCACCTGAGCGACGTCGTCGAGGCCCAGGCCGTCGAGTCGATCAACAACTATCTCCTCTCCTCGGTCGGGCCGCTGATCGTCTGGGACTCCCGCGACGATCCCTTCAATCCCAAGCGGGGCTTCCAGCACACCGTTCAGGCGGAGTGGGCTCTGACAAGCATCGGCTCCGACGTCCAGTACGGGCGGTACACGGCGACGACCAGCGCCTTCCTCACGTGGCGCCGCCTGACGCTCGCGCTCCTCGCGCGCGGCGGCTTCGCGGAGAACCTCGGCCGCGCGGCCGATCTTCCGGCCAACAAGCGCTTCTACCTCGGGGGGCGGACGACGGTCCGCGGGTTCGACCTGGACTCCATCGGCCCCCGGGGCGACAACGGAAAGCCGCTGGGCGGCGACACGATGGTCAACCTGAAGGCCGAGCTCCGCTTCCCCATCTGGCGCCAGTTCGCCGGCGCGCTCTTCTGGGACGCCGGGAACGTCTGGAACCGGCAGGTCGAGCGGGTAGAGCCCCTGGAGCTGCGCCAGGGCGCCGGAATCGGGTTGCGCTACGTCACTCCCATCGGGCCCATCGCGGTGGACGTTGCCCACAACCTCTCGCCCCGGGACGGGGAGGCAGCCTTCCTCTGGCACTTCACCGTAGGGAGCGCGTTTTGAGCGCCGTGACGCGTGACGGGGCGGGCGCGTGAGCGGGCGCCACATCATCTTCGTCACCGGCGGGGCCCGGAGCGGCAAGAGCCTCTTCGCCCAGAGGCTCGTGGAGAGCTGGAAGGGGGACCTCGTCTACGTCGCCACGGGCGAGCCCAGGGACGACGAGATGCGGGCGCGGATCCGCAAGCACCGCGAGGACCGCGGCCCCCGGTGGAGCACCGCCGAAGAGCCGCTGGACCTGCCGCGGGTCCTCGACGGCACGTCGGGGGCAGGCGTCCTCGTGGACTGTCTTACGCTCTGGACGTCGAATCTTCTGGAAGCCGCCGGGGAGGACCCGGGGGCGCTCGAGGCTCGGTTGGCCGCCTTCTTCGCGGCCCTGGAGCGTTACAGCGGCCGGCTCTGCCTGGTCACGAACGAGGTGGGGCTCGGGATCGTGCCCGAGAACGCCCTCGCGCGCCGCTTCCGGGACCTCGCCGGCCGCGTCAATCAGGGAGCCGCCGCCCGCAGCACCGAGGCGTATTTGGTCGTCTCGGGCCTGCCGGTGAGACTGAAGTAGAAAAGCAGCTGTTAGCTGTTAGCCATTAGCCATTAGCCATTAGCCATTAGCCATTAGCCATTAGCCATTAGCCATTAGCATTGGGCATTCTACATTCTACATTCTGCCGCCATTAAGCAACGGTGACAGCGAACGACTAACAACTAACAACTAACAGCTAACACCTAACACCTTAGGAGTCCCTCCCATGGACCAAGCCGGCCTCTCGTCCCTCGTTGCCTCCATCCGCCCCCTCGAGCCCGCGGCCCTCGACGCGGCGCAGCTTCGGATCGACGACCTTACGAAGCCGCCGGGGAGCCTCGGCCGGCTGGAGGAGGTCGCGCGGCGGCTCGGGGCGATCCAGCGGACGACGCGGCCGGCCATCCGGAAGAAACGCATCTACACGATGGCCGGGGACCACGGGGTCACGGCCGAGGGCGTGAGCGCGTTTCCGCGGGAGGTGACGCCGCAGATGGTGCTCAACTTCCTCAACGGCGGCGCGGCCATCAACGTGCTGGCCCGCCACATCGGGGCGGAGGTCGTGGTCGTCGACATGGGCGTCGACTACGACTTCGGGCCGCTCGCCGATCTCGTGCACGCGAAGGTCGCCAGGGGAACCCAGAACCTCGCGCGGGGACCGGCGATGACCCGGCCGGAGGCGCTGCGGGCCCTCGGGGTGGGGATCGACCTGGCCCGGAAGGCCGCCGCCGACGGCGTCGATCTGCTCGGGATCGGAGAGATGGGCATCGGCAACACGACGCCGGCCTCGGCCCTCCTCGCCGCCTTCACGGGCCTGACGCCGGAGGAGGTCGTGGGGCGGGGTACCGGCGTCGACGACGAGGGCATCCGGCGAAAGGCCGACGCGGTCCGCCGCGGGCTCGCCGCCAACCGTCCCGATCCGGCCGATCCGCTGGGGGTGCTGGAGACCCTCGGCGGCTTCGAGATTGCCGGCATGGCGGGCGTCTGCCTCGGGGGCGCGTCGCTCGGGATCCCGGTGGTCGTGGACGGGTTCATCTCGACCGCTGCCGCGCTGGTCGCGACGCGGCTCGCCCCCGTCGCCGCCGAGTACCTCTTCCTCTCGCACCTCTCCCACGAGAACGCCCACGCCCGGATGGTCGAGTTTCTGGGCCAGAAGCCCCTCCTGGGGCTCGACATGCGGCTCGGGGAGGGCACCGGGGCGGCGCTCGCTATGGGCATCGTCGAGGCTTCGGCGAAGATCCTCTCGGAAATGGCGACCTTCAGCGAGGCGGGCGTATCGAACCGGGAGGAGTAGCTTGGGATCCAGGTTCGCCACGGCCTTTCAGTTCCTCACGACCATCCCGCTCTTCGAGGCGAAAGAGCAGCAGCCGGAGGACCTCGCCAGGTCCATGGCCGCCTTCCCGCTGGTGGGCC
>JACRCS010000691.1 GCA_016218905.1 Deltaproteobacteria bacterium | reverse complement strand
GGTGCCCGGGCGGACGCGTCGTAGGGAACTCCCGCCGAAGCCTCGGCGTCATAGCATCGCATGTTGACCCCACGCCGGGCTTCGCGTCGCGACGTTCGGGCCGGATCACACCAGGAGGACGGAGACGATGCAAAGGTATGCTCATATGAAGTATAAGAGGGGACTGGGGACGCTCGCGGCTGCGGTAGCCGTGGTTCTCGCAACGCTCGTTCTCGCCGGCTGCGCCTCTGGGGACGCGACTCCGGCCGCTGCCGGGGCCGACGGCACCACGCAGCCCATCGACACGGTCACCGTGAGCGGCCAAGGTGTGGTGAAGGCGGGCCCGGACGAGGCCGTGCTGACCGTCATGGTCGAGAACGACGCGCCCGACGCGGCTCAGGCACTCGACGCCAACTCGAAGCAGATGACGTTGGTCCTCGACCGTCTGAAGGCTGAGGGACTGGACGAAAAAGTGCTGCAAACAGCCAACGTCGCGGTGTACCCCAACCGAGTGTACAACCCGGATACCGGCAAGGAGACACTAGAGTCGTACCGGGCCCAGAACTCCATCCGCGTGACGCTCACCGACCTGAGCAAGGTCGGCGGGATCTTCGCCGCGGCGACCGAGGCGGGCGCCAACAACGTGATGGGGCCCGAATGGCGCCTGAACGACGACACCGCGGCCGTGTCCCAGGCTCTTGACGAAGCCTTCTCCAAGGCTCGTGCCAAGGCCGAAGCCCTTGCCACAGCGGCCGGCCTCAAGCTGGGCGACCTGGTGCTGATGCAAGAAAGCGGTTCCAGTCTGCCGCCGATCATGTACGGGGAGAGGGCGGGAGCGGAAATGGCGGACGGCGCCCTGAAGTCCGTACCGATCAACCCACTCGACATCGAGATCAGCGCCTCCGTGACGCTGACCTATCGATTGGCGAAGTGATCGGACGAGCTCTTCTTCTTCGACGTTGAGGTCCGGCGCGCCGCTCCGTGACGGCGCGCCGGACTCGTGAGTGGCGCCGGTACTCCGCGGGTGGAGTACCGGCGCCATGCTGTTCCGGTGGAGCGCGCGGGCATCAGGTGCCACCGCGACTTCATGCTGTTATGATGGAGCCGTGGACCTGAGCATCGAGAAGACGCCCGTCGAAGGGGGTTGGCATCTGCGGTTGGTCGTTTCGATCGACCGTCGCGAGACCAGCGACCTCTTCCTGGCGGGCGATGCGCTCGTCTCGTGGCCCACGGAGGGTATGCGTGCGGCGGGCACGGGCCCGATAGAGCGGAGCAGTATGTTCCTCTCGGAGATCGTCTCGCGTCAAGGCGGACTTCAGTTGACGTACGACACCGAGGAATCGGCCGACCGCACGGCGAAGATACTTGAGTTCCAGGTCAGGACCGCGATAGAGAGGTGACCTCATCGTGACCGACGGCGATCCCATCGACGAGCTGATCAGCAGTTACCTCGACATCGAGGGAGTGGTTGCGGCGGTGCTCGTCTCCGAGCAGGGGCTTGTGATCAACGGGGCCAAGAACGGGCCGATCGACGTGGACACCATATCGGCGCTCGTCGTCGATACCGTGACCTCCGCTCAACGCTTCGGCGTGGAGGCCGCGGTGGGTAAGGTGGACACGCTTACGATGGAGTTCGAGAAGCTCTCCCTATTCCTCGCCCCGTTCGACCATGAGTTGATGCTGGCTCTCGTAGGGGTGCCCGGAACGTTCACCAATTTCGGCGGCCTCACGACCTCCTGACCCGGGCTGGTTTCTGACGCCGGCGACGCCGGGTTTGCCACCCGAGGGGACGCTACTCGGTGGAAGCCAGCAGCTCGCCGGTGTCGTAGTCCAAGAGGGCTACCACGTCGCCTGGGCCATCCGGCGAATCGCCTGGGCTCACGCCCCACACTTCCCATATGAACTGCCCGGGTGTCGGCGCGTAGAGCGTCTGACCACCCTCCGTGAGGTACTCGTACGGCTTCGAGTCGTCGAGGAAGAGCAGCTCCACCTTGTTCGGCCTCAGTTCGGTGTCGGCGAACAACTCCTTTGCACGGGCAAGCGCCTCTCCTGAAGTGTTGAGCACCGAGGAAGGGCTCACCGTGGCGGCCGCGATGACGAAGCGGTAGGCCCTGAGCGGATCGGAGAGGTACTGTCCGTCTTGGGTGGGCGACGTGTAGCGCTCGGCCACGGGCAACGGGAGCGCGAGGATGAGCACCGCGACGACGATCAAGATGACTGTCCAGCGACGATTCATTCGGTGCCGTCCGGCTCGACCGTAGGTCCATTTCCCCGCGGGGCCGCCCCTCCCAGTCCGCGAGGGTATCAGAGTATCAGAGTTTCCTCTGTGTCACCGATCCGGGCGTACAGGATGATCGTTGGCGCGGACGGGATGATCGGCTCGGGGCCCGTGCTCCTCGTCCTCCTCATCGCGCAGCGTCTCGTCCTGGAGCAGCGCCCCCGCTCGTTCGGCTTCGATGATCTCGCGGTCGGAGAGATCGAGGGGAGAAAGCGGGCGCCGTCGCAGCCGGAACCTGGTGGTGATCCACACAGTGAGGGCCACGAGAGCCAAGATGCCGAAGACCGTCGTTCCCACGGTCTGGAACCCCACCAGAGAGAGTATCCCGTACTCGTCGGCGGCGTAGGCGAGCCAGGCGTCGTTCAGTTCCAGGTCTGAACGACCATAGGTGTCGAGCAGGGCTTGGCCGAACGTGCGGGCGTGGCTGAAATGGGAAACGAGATCCCACAGCGCGTCCTCCCCATATCGTTCGACGAGAAAATGGACGATGCCCAGGCCCTCGATGGTGGCGAGCTCGCGGTCCGGACCCGCGAGAGCATCGACTCGATCCAGTTCCTGCATGCTGAGCAGCCTGCCGGACGCGACGGAGTAGAAGATCT
>JACRCS010000686.1 GCA_016218905.1 Deltaproteobacteria bacterium | reverse complement strand
CGATCCTGCTGAATCCTGGTTCCGTCGCGGCGGTCGTGCGGTTTCCTTGGGGGCAGGGGCGCTTCACGCAGCTCCTCGACGCCGCCGAGGCCCGGTGGGGCGGTCCCGGCTCGGACCTGCCCGAGGCCGTCGATGCCCCGGCTGACCTGCGGCTCGAACCTTACGTCTTCGCCGTCTATGCCGAGGGGGCTGCGCCGTGAACCGCTTCGTCTGCCTCCACGCTCACTTCTACCAGCCGCCCCGCGAGAATCCGTGGTTGGAGGAGGTGGAACTCCAGGACTCGGCCCACCCGTACCACGACTGGAATGAACGGATCGCCGCCGAGTGCTACGGACCGAACGCCGCGTCGCGCATCTTGGACGGCGAGGGCCGGATCACCGACATCGTCAACAACTACTCGCGGATCAGCTTCAACTTCGGTCCCACCCTTCTCTCCTGGATGGAGCGCCGCCGCCCGGACCTCCACGAAGCCATCGTGGAGGCGGACAGGGAAAGCCGCGGCCGCTTCTCCGGTCACGGCGCAGCGCTGGCCCAGGTTTACAACCACATCATCATGCCGTTGGCGAACCGCCGGGACAAACGCACCCAGGTCCGATGGGGCCTTAAGGACTTCGAGCGCTGCTTCGGCCGAGCGGCGGAGGGGATGTGGCTCGCGGAGACCGCGGTGGACCTGGAGACCCTGGAGGTGCTGGCGGCCGAGGGCATCCGCTTCACGATCCTGGCGCCCCGACAGGCCTGGCGAACGCGCCGATTCCGGGGGGGCGAGTGGCGCGACGTCAGCGGGGGCCGGATCGACCCGAAGCGGCCGTACCTGTGCCGCCTGCCCTCGGGCCGGGCGATAGCGCTCTTCTTTTACGACGAGCCCATCTCCCGGGACGTGGCCTTCTCAGGTGTCCTCGACGATGGGGCGGCCTTCGCCAGGCGCCTCGCGGGGGCGTTCACGAACCGGGACGGTCCTCAACTCGTCCACATCGCCACCGACGGCGAGACCTATGGGCACCACCACCGCAATGGGGATATGGCGCTGGGCTACTGCCTCCACCACATCGAGTCCCAGGGGCTCGCCCGCCTCACGGTCTACGGCGAGTATCTGGAACGGAACCCACCGACGCTCGAAGTGGAGTTCTTCGAGGGCAGCTCCTGGAGCTGTGTCCACGGGGTGGAGCGGTGGCGGGCCGACTGCGGGTGCAACTCGGGGACCAAGCCGGGCTGGCACCAGGGCTGGCGCGCACCCCTGCGGGCGGCCTTGGACTGGCTCCGCGACACCGTGGCGCCCCGCTGGGAGGAGAAGGCCTCGCGGCTCTTTCGAGACCCGTGGCAGACACGGGACGCATACGTGGATGTGGTCCTTGACCGGGGAGAGGAGTGCGTCGGGCCCTTTCTCGCGCGCCATGCGGGTCGTCCGCTCACGGAGGAGGAGTCGGTCCGGGCCCTGAAGCTCCTTGAGCTCCAGCGCCACGCCCTGCTCATGTACACGAGCTGCGGTTGGTTCTTCGACGAGGTTTCGGGGATCGAGACGGTGCAAGTGCTGCAGTATGCGGCGCGGGCGATCCAGCTCGCCCGGCAGACCTGCGGCGTGGAGCTGGAGCCCGAGTTCCTGACACTCCTCCGGGAGGCGCCGAGCAACCTTCCGGAGATCGGCGATGCAGCCGCGGCCTACGAACGCCATGTGCGGCCGGCGGCCCTGGATCTGCTGCGGGTCGGGTGCCACTACGCCATCGCGACGCTCTTCGAGGAGTGGCCCGAGGTGGTCCAGGTCTTCGCCTACACGGCACGAAGTGAGGTCTACAGCCGCGAGGAGGCAGGCCGCCAGCGCCTCGCCGTGGGCCGCGCCTTTGTGCGCTCGGACGTGACGCGAGAGGTGAGCCACGTGAGCTTCGCCGTCCTCCACTTGGGGGATCATAACGTGATGGGGGGCGTCCGAGAGTTTCTGGGCGAGGAGGCCTTTCACGCCATGTCCGCCGAGGTGAAGGAACCGTTTCGCCGCAGCGACATCCCGGCCGTGATTCGGGTCATCGATCACCACTTTGGAGACCACACCTACTCCCTGTGGCACCTCTTCCGCGACGAGCAACGCAAGGTGCTCGACCAGATCCGCTGCTCCACCCTCGGGGAGGTAGAGGCCTCGCTGCGGCAGATCTACCAGAACAACTACCCGATCATGAACTTCCTCAAGAGCCTCCAGATTCCCGTGCCCAAGGCCCTGCGGATGGCGGCCGAGTACACGGTGGACGCCGACCTCGTGGCTCTGTTCCGCAACGATTTCATGGATGTCCACCGCCTCGAGGCCCTCGTGACGGAGGTGACCCAGTGGTCCCTGGACATCGACCGAGAGCTCCTGGGCTTCGCGGCGAGCCGCTGGGTGAGCGCCCGTGTGGAGGCGTGGGCCGGCCACGACCCCGCCGACCTCGCCCGGCTCGAGGCCGTGGACGCGGTTCTCCGTTTCCTCCGATCAGTGCCCGTGGACCTCGACCTGTGGCGCGCACAAAACGCGTACTTCACCGCGGGCCGGAGGTTTCGGACAGAGCGGGAGGAGGCCGCGGCCCGGGGAGACGGGATTGCCCAGGCCTGGCTCGAGAGCTTCAACCGACTGGGGGAACGCCTCCGCGTGCGGGTGGCGCCGTGAGGATCCCGTTTGCCACGTACCGGCT
>JACRCS010000690.1 GCA_016218905.1 Deltaproteobacteria bacterium | reverse complement strand
CGCTTGGCGATCTCCTCGAGCTTCGTACCGGGGAAGATTCGGATCCCGACGGAGAAGAACGCGACGTCCGTCGGGGCAATGGCCCGCGAGGCAAAGCGAAGCGTTTCCGCCACGGTCTCCTCGGTCTCCCCCGGCCCGCCGAGCATGAAGAGCCACAAGCACGGGATCCGCCGCCGGCGAAGCTCCCCTGCCGCGCGCCAGAGTTCGTCGGCTCCGTAGTTCTTGCCGAGCCGTGCCAGGACCTTGGAGGAGGCGCTCTCCGCCGTAATCCCGATCCCGGCGAAGCCCGCGCGCTCCATCACGTTCAGGAGCGCTCCGTCCAAAAAGCCGGGGTTCAGTTCGAAGGAGTGGAGCCGAAGACGGAGGTCCTTGCGGCTGACGGCGTCACAGAAGCCGTAGGCGTGCTCCTGCGGCGCATTGAAGACGCTGTCGACGATCTCCACCTCCCGAATGCCGGACCTCCTGAGCCGAGAGAGCTCCTCTGCCGCCTCGTCGGGAGGACAGAGACGGTAGTTTGCCCCTTCGACCTTCGGACAGGGGCAGTAGATGCAGGCGAGGGGGCAGCCCCGCTTCGTCTGGAGGGGCACGGAACCTCCCGCCCCGCGGTAGCGGCCGAGGTTCAGCCACCGGTCCAGGTCGGGGAAGGACCACCGGACGGGCCGGGGAGCCGTCCCGGCGGACGGGCTTTCCGCTGGCGCACCGGAAGCCGACAGTACGCCCGGAACGGCGCCGGGGGGGGCGCCCCCGCTCAGTGCCTCGAGGAGGAGCGGGAACGTCGTCTCCCCTTCGCCCGGGACGGCCCACGACCCGCCGGTGGCCTCCAGGAGGGCACGGGGAGCGACGCCGACGGCCGCCCCCCCCAGCACCACCTCGGCGCGGCTGCAGCGCCGGATGAGACGGAGCAGCGAAAGGACCTCCGGCACAAAAGACTCGGGCGCCTCCATCGTGGTGTTGTCGAGGTTGCGGATCGAGAGCCCCACGACCTCGGGATCGTACGCCGCGAGTTCCAGCGAGAGGGCGTCGAACGGCCTCCTCTCGAACATAAGATCGAGCAGTCGGACCCGGTGTCCCGCCGTCTCCGCCGCCTCGGCCACGGCGCAGGCGCCCAGCGGCAACACCGGAGCCGGATCTCGGCACCGGTTCGTGCTGACGATGAGGACCCTCATCTCGGACCTCGCTGCCGGTCGCTCCGGCGCCTGGAGCCCCCGAGAATCCCCACGTCAGTCGACGACCTCCAGCGCTCCCTCCATGCCGCGGTCCCGGTGGCTCTTTAACAACGGCGGCTTCTTGCTGCAGTAAAACGTGAAGAGTCCCGTCTTCGTCGGCGTAAACCGGACCACCTTGGGCTCGGTCTCCAGGGGCTCTTTGACGGAAATCCCGGCCTCGGGCGCTTCCAAGACGAAGTCGTGCGGGAGGATTCCCGGCTCCTTCGTGAGCGTCAACTCGACCGGAACGCCCACCTTCACGACCAGGCGGTTCGGTTCGAAGTAGAACGAACCGCCCTTGATCTCCGCCCGTTGAACCCCGGTCTGGTCCAACACCGCTCTGAACTCCTTCTGTTCGGCGGCGTACCCCGCGCCGGAGAGCAACACGGAAACTGCAATTGCGACGGCCAGCTTCATCCGATCTCCTTTCCCTCCCGAGGTGAGATCGAGGGGCGCTTCCTCCGGTACCCGCGCAACGTCTCCGCGCCGGGCCGGAAAGAGCCGAAGGACGATGGGATCATAACGAGGAAATCGGCCTTGGAAAGGGACCCCGGCGCTTTGGAGGACAACTCGGGAGGTCCCGGAGGAGGAGCGGGCGCAGGGGGACCGGCGGAGTGCCCGGAATCGGAGGAGGAGGAGCAGCGGATCAGTGCCCGCGCTCGGTCCTTCCTAGTGGTCGATCGAACGTGTAGAGGACGGGCTCGACGACCAGGGTCTTACCCGCATGGCCCGTTCCGCCGGCCGCCACCGTGAAAGGCAGAGAGACGAGGAAGGTCGCCGTTCCGAGGGCGGTGGCGAGGAGGCCGAAGGGTCTCAGGAAGACGATGTCGAACATCATCATCCCGCCCGAGGGGCTCTCCTCGTGCAGAGGCTCCGCGTACGGGTCTTGCGCGGTGGCGGGGAACGCGGTCCAGAGGAAGAGAGCAGACAGAAACGGGGCGAGGCGCTTTCTCCATCCGGTGAGCTCGCTCATGGTAGACCTCCTTGTTTCGCGGAAGCCTACCAGAGGTCACGCAAACCGCCAGCGTTTCCCGTCAGTTGGGAATCCAGTCGCACTCCGGGCCGACTCGCAGGAGGAACGCGGCGATCAGTTCGGCGGCCGCGTCCACGTCGGCGAGGCTCAGGAGCTCCGACGGCGTGTGCATGTACCGCAGCGGGATCTCGACCAGAGCGGTGGCCACGCCTGCCCGGTTGAGCTGCATCACGTTCGCGTCGGTACCCGTAGCTCTGGGCGCCGCCTCGTACTGGAGCGGAATGCCGAGGTCGGCGGCGGTCTTCTGAAGGAGCTCGAAGATCTTCGGATTGATGTTTCCCCCGCGGGAGAGGACGGGGCCCTTCCCGACCTGCACGTCCCCTACGGTCTTCTTGTCGGTACCCGGATGATCGGTGGCAAAGGTGACCTCGACGCAGAGACCTACGTCCGGGTCGATGCCGTAGGCGCAGGTGCGGGCCCCGCGGAGCCCCAGCTCCTCCTGAACGGTGGAGACGCCGTAGACGCTGCAGCGAAGTTCGCCCTTCCTCGAGGCTACCCGGCGCAGCGCTTCAGCCACGATCATCGAGCCCACTTTGTCGTCGAGCCCTCGCGCGGCCACACGGTCTCCCAGGAGACGTTCCATTTCGACGCCGATGGTGACCGGGTCGCCGATCGCGACGAGCGCCTCCGCTTCCGCGCGATCGTTGGCGCCGATGTCGATGCAGAGTTCCTTGATCCGAGCGACCTTCTTGCGCTCCTCGTCCTCGAGGAGGTGGACCGGCTTTCGACCGATGACGCCGGGCACGGTGCCGTCTCTTCCGTGGACCCGGACGCGCTGCCCGGGCAAGAGGTGAGAGTCGACGCCTCCGATGGCGGCGAAGTAGAGGAAGCCCTGATCGTCCACGTACTGGACCATGAGCCCGATCTCGTCCACGTGCCCGGCGAGCATCACCCTGGGCCGGTCGGGACCCCTGAGGATCCCCCAGGTATTGCCCATGACGTCGCTGCTCACTTCGTCGACATGGGGAGCCACGTACTCCCGCCACACGCGCTGGGCCGGCTGTTCGTAGCCGGAGGGGCTCGGCGCGTCGGCGAGACGCTTGAAAAAGTCGAAGACGGAAGCATCCATGGGTACTCCAGTCGAGAGGGGTTAGCTATTAGCTGTTAGCGGTTGGGAGCTCCGGCACCGACTTCCGGTTCCCGGCTCCGACTCCTAACTGCTAATCGCTAACTGCTAAAGGCTAACTCCTATAATCCGCGTTGATTCGGACGTAATCGGCAGAGAAGTCGCAGGTGGAGACCGTGGCCTCGCCCGGGCCTTCCTCGAGCTCGACCAGCACCTCGTACTCCCGGCGCTTCATGACGTCGTGAGCGGGTGCCTCCGTCTCCGGCCCCGTGCCCAAGCCGCCCTTCGCGACCCAGACGCCTCCCAGCGCGATGGAAAAACGCCCCCCTCGGTAGCCGGGCGAGCGTCCCAGGGCCGCCGCGATGCGGCCCCAGTTCGGGTCCTCGCCGTGGATGGCAGTCTTGACGAGCGGACTCTCCGCGACGGTCCGAGCGATCTGAAGCGCGGCCGCGTCGTCCGACGCACCCTTGACGCGCACGTCGACGAGCTTCGTCGCTCCTTCGCCGTCACGAACCATTTGTCGGGCGAGGTCCCGGCATACGTCCGCAAGCGCTCGTCCGAAGGCGGCAAGGGCGGCCGCGTCCGCCTCCAGGGGCTCGCCCCCCGAGCACCCGCTCGCCAGGACGAGGAGGGTGTCGTTGGTGGAGGTATCCCCGTCCACGGTGATTCGGTTGAACGACGCCTCCGCCGCCTCCGAAACGAGCCGTGAGAGCGCGGGCGCACCGATGCGAGCGTCGGTCGTGACGAAGGCGAGCATGGTGGCCATATCCGGCCGAATCATGCCCGCGCCCTTGGCCATCCCGAGGAGATGGACTTCCCTGTCCCCCGCCCTCATCGATCGGCGCGAAAGCTTCGGAAAGGTGTCCGTCGTCATGATGGCGCGGGCGAAGGGCTCCGGATCCTCCCCCAAAGCGGCACGAAGCGCGGGGAGAGCGGCCTCCATCCTCTCCACTGGAAGGGGTAGGCCGATGACGCCGGTCGAACAAGGAAAGATCGTGGTCTCGTCGACCGAGAGCACCTTCGCCGCCGAGCCGGTGAGCCGCTTCGCGCCGGACAACCCCTCTTCGCCCGAGCACGCGTTCGCGTTCCCGGAGTTGGCGAGCACCGCGCGAGCCTTCCCCGCGCCGATCCGCTCTCGGCAGAGCAGGACGGGCGCCGCCTGGACCCGGTTCCGGGTGAAGGCACCCGCCGCGGTAGCCTCGACCTCGCACCAGATCAGGCCGAGGTCGAGCCGCCCCGGCTTCTTGACGGCGGCCTCTGTGGCCCCGTACCGGAAACCGACGGGAAGGGGAGAACCGCTCACGCGGCCCCCTGTTGGACCACGGCCCCGCAGCACTTCTTGTACTTCTTGCCGCTGCCGCATGGGCAGGGGTCGTTCCGGCCGATCTGGGGTCCCTTTCGCTTCACCGGCTCGCTGGCTTGCTGCTGGGCCCCATGGGAGAGGACCATCCGCGTTTGCCGGCTCGGCTGCTCGACCTCTCGGACCTCCTCCTCCCGCATGATCTGGATCAGGAAGAGTTTCTCGAGGACGTCTTCCTCGATCCGGCCCTTCATCTCCATGAATGTCTTGAAGCCCTCTTTCTTG
>JACRCS010000695.1 GCA_016218905.1 Deltaproteobacteria bacterium | reverse complement strand
GTCCCTCTCCGCGTCCGAGAGCCGCTTGAGCACCACGGCGGCGAGCCCTTCGCTGATCACGATGCCGTCGGCGCCCCGGTCGAACGGCCGGCACCGTCCCCGCGGCGACAGGGCCTTGGTCTTCGAAAAGGCCAGGTAGGAGAAGGGGTTCTGCACCGTGTCGGCAGCCCCGGCGATCGCGAGGTCGCTCGACCCGTCGGAGAGCTCGCGGCAGGCCGCCTGGAGGGCGGCCAGCGAGGAGGCGCACGCCGCATCGATGGTGTAGTTGGCCCCCCCGAGATCGAAGCGGTTGCTGATTCGCCCGGCGATCACGTTCGGCAGGAGGCCGGGGAAGCTGTCCTCCGTCCACGCCGGCAGCCGATCGAGGACGCCCGGGCCGGCCTCGCCGACGAGTCCGGGCAGCAGGGCCCGCGCCACATAGCCGCAGCCCACCTCGCCGAGCCCGCCGCCCGCGCCGAAGATCACACTCGTTCGGGCCCTGTCGGGGTTTCGGTCGCGATAGCCCGCGTCGGCGAGTGCCTCGTTGACCAGCTGGAGCGACAGCAGCTGCGCCGGGTCGATCGAAGGCACGGCGGCCGGAGGGATCCCGTAACGAACCGGGTCGAACTCGATCTCCGGCAGGAACCCTCCCCAACGGCTGTAGATCCTGTCGGGCGCCTCCGGGTCCGGATCGAACCAGCGCTCCACGGGAAAGCGGTCCGGCGGGACCTCGGTCACGAGGTCGCGCCCGGCAACGACGTTGCGCCAGTACTCGTCGAGACTTCGCGCGCCCGGCAGCAGGCACGACATCCCGATGATCGCGATGTCCAGGGGAGGAGGAGCGGGCGGCCGGGCTCGGCCGAGAGGATTCCGGAGCGTGCGGCCGTCGACGTTCCCACACCGCCCCGGCGCCCCGACGCAGACCTCTTCATGAAGTGCCGGAATCGAAAGGGAGGCGGTTGCCCGCCCAGCGCCCTGCCCCATCAGGTAGAGCCCCTCTTCGCGTTGGACCGTCGCGGAAACCGGTCCCCACACGCGGCCATCCCCCTCCCCGCTCCGGGCGATCCCCTTGGCCGCCACCGCGAGACGGCCCAGGTGGAGACGCTCCAGTGCTTCCTTGCACTCCTCGAGCGACACGCCCGCTTCGACCAGGCGGAGGCGCTCACGTTCGAAGGCCCGGCAGTAGGGGCCGTCGGCACAGCGCACGGCGTGGCCGGGCGCGGCTTCCAGCACCCGCGTGGTCCGACACGCGAGCGCCGCGGCCTGAAACTCCGCCACCACCGCACCGGTCTCGACGATCTCGCGCGTGAGGAGGTAGGCCGTGCCCATCAGCGCACCCACCTTTACGCCCCGCCGCACCAGCGGCTGCGCCAGGGCCGACACCATCGAGCCCCCCAGGCCGTCGCCGATCCCGCCGGCGAAGAGCACGTGGACCTCGGCGAGCTCCCGGTCGTCAAGCCCCGAGGAGAGCAAGCTGTGGATCGAGGTCTCCCAGAGGGTGAAGCTCGAGCGCGGCCCCACGTGCCCGCCGCTCTCCCGGCCCTCGATCACGAAGCGCCGCGCCCCCTGCCCCAGGAACTGGGACAGGGTCTCCGGCGAAGGCGCGTGCAGGTAGCAGCGGATCCCCCACGACTCCAAGACCTCGGCCTGGTCGGGGCGGCCCCCGGCGATGAGGGCGAAGGCCGGCCGGACCACCCGGAGCGCCTCGAGCTGCTCCTTCCAGAGCTCCCGCGGTGCGAAGCCGAGGAGCCCGACGCCCCAGGGCATCGTCCCCAGGGCTTCGCGCGTCGTTTCCAGGAGCTCCGCGGTTTCCCTCCCGGACATCCGGGCCAGGGCGAGGAACGGCAGGGCGCCCCCGGAGGCCACCGCTCGCGCGAACGCGGCCGTGTCGCTCACGTGGGCCATGGGGCCCTGGACGAGGGGGTACCGCGTCCCGTGGGAGACCGCGAGCGGGCTACCGGGCCGGAGCGGGACGGCGTCCCCGGTCAGGGCCGCGAACCGGGCGATCCGCTCCCCGATCACACCGAGCACCTGGGCCACGGTCGCCGCTTCCTCGCGCCAGAGGGAGGCGAAGGCTGCGTCCTGTCCCACCGGCCAGTTGGCCGTCTCCGATGAGGATTCGGCCGGCGGCCGGCGCAGCGACCGGAACTCCCCGCCTCCCGGCGCCTCGACGGCCTGCGTCTCGCTCCCGTCCAGGGCGGCGATGATGCTTCGAACCCTCTCCGACAGAGGGCTCTCCCGCAGGAGCGCGAGCTGCCAGTCGAGCACAATGCCCGCGGCGCCCGCGGCCCAGCAGGCGACGGCCGTGGAGAAGCCGATTCCCCCCCAGGCGTAGGTCGGGAGGCGGCCCCAAGCGAGCAGGCGCTGGAGGAGAACGAAGGTCGTTTCCGCACTGACCCGCCCTCCGGCCTCATTGCCCTTGGCCAGCACGAAATCGAGCCCGTGGTCCGCCGCGAGCTCGGCCTCTGCCTCGGAGAGGACGAGCATCCCGAGGCGAGATGCGAGCGGACGGCACCGGGCCACCACTTCGGACAAGGAGGGGGGATCGTCGGCGGTGAGGACGATCACGCTCCGCTGTGGGCGGGGCTCCGCCGCCGCGGAGCCGAAGACCTCCAGGGCCGCCGACTCCAGCGGTCCCGGCTGGCCCTTCAGGAGCAGGCCCCGGCGTCCCCGGGCGAGAGTCTGGAGCCGGAGGATCGCGCGGACGACGCGTTCTGCATCTGTCGGAAGGGTCAGGTCCAAGAGCCCGAGCGCCCCCGCGCGCGAGGCGGCAATGGGGAGGCCGGGGTCCCAGGTCCCGCCCAGTGAGATCACGATGGTGTCGAAGTCACCTTGCGTCGCCCCGTCCGAGAAGAATTCCTCTTTGGTATTGGGCACGGCGGCAGCTCACGTCTTCTGGGATCCCGCAGGTGCAGCATCCGTGTCGGTGCTCCGAGGCGCGGACGAGCGGGACCCATCGATTGCAGTGTCGAAAGAAGCATTTCCTGTTCTTTGCCAGACCAAGTGCGCTCTTTGCTTGGTCCCTTTCGAGACGAAATACGGAGTCGTGAGAATCAGTCTGCCGCCCTCGATCGTGCAGCGGCGAACCAGACTCGTGCCGACCCAGTTCGGAAGAAAGCTGGCGGAGACTTCGTGAACGACCGTGTCTCCCCTCACGTGGTATGCCCCGCAGTAGGACAGGAAGGCATCCGCAAGGGCCGCTCTTTCGTCCGTCGTGCTCGACGCCGGATCGCCGGAGGAGAGAGCCGGCCGATCCTTCTTCCCGACGAGGGCCGCCATGTACCCGTCGGGGCTGTAGATGATCTGCCCCACGGCGTCCCTGCCGTAGGGGAATACTGGCTCGCCGCCGACCCGCTCGATCTCGAACGAAACCAGCTCCCAAACGCCCCACAGCAGATCTTCACGCATCACCGGCCCTCGGCCCGGTGTCGGGACCACGCTGTCACCTCCGGAACTTCGGCGTCTCTCACTCTGCCCACTGCCGCCTTCCCCTCCGCCGGGGCTACCCGTGGCTTCTCAACACCCGCCCCGGCATCGCGCCGGTGTGGACCCCGTTGTCGTAGAGTTGGACCCCGGCCACGAAGGTAGCCACGATGCCCTCCGCCCTGGCCACCATGCGTCGCCCGTTGAGCGGGAAGTCATAGGCGAACTCCGGCGGCTTCGAGGCAACCCTGTCCGGGTCGAAGAGCACCAGGTCGGCCACCATGCCCTCGGCCAGGACGCCGCGCTTGGGAATGCCGTACAACTGGGCGGGGACCGACGTGAGCTTCTGCACCGCCTTCTCCAGGGTCAGGACCTTGCGCTGGCGGACCCAGATCTCGAGAAGCGCCGTCGCGTACCCCGCGTCGCAGAGGATGTCCACATGTGCCCCGCCGTCCCCCAGCCCGATCAGGAATCGGTCGTCGGCGACCAGGCGCCTGACACCCTCCAGATCGTAGTTGAACGCCTCGACCTGGAATCTCGCCTCCAGGTTGTCGGCCAGGCCAATGTCGAGGTAGACGTCCAAGGGCCTCCTCCCCTCCTCGTCTGCGATCTCCTGGATCGTCCGTTGGACGTACTTCTCGAGAACCGGCTGGTGGACGTCGAGCACTCGCATCCGCTTCCAAACCCCCTCCCGCACGTCCTCCGCAGCATCTTTCGAGAAGGCTTCCCGAAACTCAGGCTGCCGGTACAGAGCGGCCTGCTCTGCAGCGGATCGGTTGATCGCCGGCTTCCAACTGCGGTAGGAGGCGAACACGAAGGGGTGGCGCAGGTCGTCCTGGACGATCATCGGCCGCGGCGTCACTTGGGGTATGGCGCGGTCGAGCAGAGGGCCCATCTTCTCGATCGTCCGGTCGTGGAAATCGGGCTCCCCGGACCGAGCGAAGAGCGCGAGCCACGTCACGGGCCGGCCACTCTCGGTGGTCAGCACGCGGAGCATCTCCACATCCTTGTCCTCGATGAGCCCCCAGCCGCCCGAGTTCAGCACGATCTGGATCGCCCCGCGCCCGGCGTCGCGCAGCGCGTGGCACAGCCCCGCGAGCTCTTCGGTGCTGGCGTTTCGGCAGGCGAGCGGTCGCCCCTCGTGACCGATGTGCCGGAACATCTGGCTCGTGGAGAAGCCGAACGCACCATCGTTCATGGCTTGGGCCATGAGCCCCCGCATGGTCTCGATCTCCGCAGGCGTTGCCGCCCGCTCGAAGGAGGCTTCCCCCATCACGTAATGGCGCAGGGGTGTGAACGCCACCAGCCCCGCCACGTTGATGCCCAG
>JACRCS010000694.1 GCA_016218905.1 Deltaproteobacteria bacterium | reverse complement strand
GCCGAGCGCGGGGAGTTTCGGGGAGACCGGAGCCGAAAGGGCCTCGAGTGCACCCGGATGGTCAACCAGTTCCATAAGGAGTACCACGCCGAGGTGAAGGCGAGGGCGGCCACGGGGGAGCCCGTCGTCTGGACGAACGTCGGCGTGCCCCAGGAGGTCATGCACGCCATGGACCTCCCGATCCTCTTCCACCCCAACTGGGCCGCCATCCTGGCGGCCAAGCAGACGTCTCCCCACTACCTGAACGTGGTGAACGAGCGGGGTTACTTCCGGGACCTCTGCAAGTACTGCGCGGTGCCCCTCGGCTACTTCTTCGAAGACCGGCCCGAGGACTCCCCCTGGGGGGGCGTTCCCAAACCGTCGGCCTTCGTCGTGGACGTGGCCGACGACCCCATCGTCCGGATCTGCGAGCTGATGGCGAAGGAGCTGGGGGTGCCTCTCTACCTCTGGGACAAGACGATGATCGAGAAGCCTCCGGAGCCCGGCTTCTGGGACACGGTCGAGTCCATCGAGGAGTACAGCTACCGGGAGGAGTGGCGGCTCGACTACGCCGTGCGGGAGACCGAGGGGATGATCGGGTTCCTGGAGACGGTCACGGGCAAGTCGCTGAGCCTCGCGAAGCTCCGGGAGGTGGTGGAGCGCAGCAACGAGCAGTTCGACTACATCGGCAGGGCGATGGACCTCTCGGCGCACGTGCCCGCGCCCGTGGCGGCGGGAGATCTGATGGCGAACCTGATCTCCACGCAGTTCTTCCGCGGGCACGAGTTCGGGCTCGCCCAGGCCAGGCGGCTCTACGCGGAGCTGCGGGACCGGGTCGAGAGAGGTGTGGCCGCTTGTCCCAACGAGCGGATCCGGCTCATGTACATGTTCGTCCCCAACTGGTTCAGCCCCGGATTCTTCAATGCCTTCGAGGACGACTACGGTGCCGTCTTCGTCTGGATGGGCTACCTGAACATCATCCCGAGGCAGCTCATCCGCAGGAACGTGAGCGATCCGTTGCGCGCGCTGGCGGCCCGGTACGTTCACTACACCGAGTTCGGCGCTCCGCCTTTCTGGCCCGAGATGGTGGCGTATGACGCGAAGAAGTTTCGAATCGACGGCGTCGTCTACCAGACCGCCGAGTCCTGCAAGCTCCTCTGCGGGCCCCTGCTCCTCACCATCAAAGCCATGGAAAAGCTCGGGATTCCCACCTGCCACCTCGTCGCCGACATGGTCGACTGCCGGGACTGGGACGACGCCAAGATGAAAGCGCAGGTGGCGAGCTTCATCGAGACGCTTGGCTGAGGCGGAGGCCGGATGTACGACGCGAATCGAAGGTACTGGGATCCCAGGAACGAGTGCATACCGCCGCCGGAGCTGCGAATCCTGCAGGAGCGAAGGTTCCGTCAAGCGGTCAGGCAGGCCTACGACCATACGACTTTTTACCGGCGGGTCTTCGACGAGATCGGCCTCACGCCGGAGGATGTCCCCACCCTGGAGGACCTCAACAAGATCCCCCTGCTCGACAAGTACCTCCTGCGCGATCTGACGGTGAGGGCTCTGGAGGAGGGACGGCGACCGTTCCACGAGCTGACGACCGCACGGGAGGAGGACTTCGTCACGATCCACACGACCAGCGGCACGACGGGGGTGCCCTACACGGAGCCCTTCACCGAGCCCGAGTTCACCGCCCGCGGCTTCGTCGCGAGCGGCGACTTCTCCGCGCGAGGCTACTGGTCCTTCGGCCTTCGCCCGGGCGACATCATGGCCCACCTCTGGAACCTGGGCGGCGCCATGGTGGGCGGCGGGAATCACATTCTCGGCAAGGGCGCCTGCGGCCCCGAGCTCTTCCTCACGATCATTCCCGGCCACGTCGGTCGCACCGAGGAGATCCTGAAACTTCTGAAGGCGGTGAAGGCTACCGCCGTCATCTCGACCCCGTCGTACGCCCAGTACCTCCCCGAGGCCGCCGAGAAGATGGGCCTGAGCGTGCGCCGGGACCTCCACATCCGCGTGGTCGTCTGCGCCGGGGAGCCCGGCCCCGCGAGCGTGCCCGGACTGCGGGAGAAGCTCGCCGACCTCTGGGGGGCGGCAGTCTTCGACGTCTACGGCGCCCCGGGCGTCATGCTGGCCCCGGAGTGCGAGGAGCGCTGCGGCTTCCACACCACCGGCGAGAACGTGTACGTCCAGGTGATCGACCCCGAAACGAAGGAGGAGCTCCCTCCGGGCGAGATGGGCACCATCGTCGCGACGAAGCTCGGGCCGAGCGCGATGCCCTTCCTGCGCTTCAACACGGAGGACCGGGGCGCGGTCATCCGGGACCCGTGTCCCTGCGGGAGGACCCACCCGAGGATCTCTTCGGTGCCGGGGCGCTGGGACGACGTCATCAAGGTAAAGGGCTTCCGGCTCTACCCGGACACGGTGGAGAAGGTCGCCAAGGAGACCCCCGGCTGCACCGGGCAGTTCGTGATCTTCCTGGAAAAGGATGCGGACGGCAGGGACGCGGTGAGGATCCAGCTGGAGCACGAACCCGGGATCGGAGACCTCGAGGCCTTCCAGAAGAAGGTCTCCCACGCCATCCGGATGCTCATCACGTTGAAGGCGGACATCGAGCTGGTTCCGAAGGGAGCGATCGGAGCCTTCGTCATGAAGTCCCAGAGAGTTGTGGACCTTCGGACCGAGGAGGGCCGGAGGCGGTTCGAGGAAGGAAAGAAGCTCAGGGCGGCAAAGTACTTCGACTGAGCACCCGCTGAGGCCGGGCTCTCGGAGGGGACGACGTGGAGACGAGATTCTTCCAGCGCGACGTTGAGACGGCGACCCGGGACCGGGTAGCGCAGGTCCAGGCTGCGAAGCTCGGCACGACCCTCGAGTACGTGAGCGAGCGCTCCGGCTTCTACCGGGCCAAGTTCAAGAACCTCTCTCTCGAGAAGGTTCGGGCAGTGGGCGACCTCGCGGGCCTGCCCTTCACCGAACGCTCCGAGATCCTCTCCGACCAGGCCGAGCACGGTCAGCTCGGCAGGCTCATGTGCACGGAGTTTACGGACCCGGGGCAGGTGATCGGGCAGACGGGGGACCGGTTCAGCACGACCGGCGACCCCATCCGGGTGATCGCGACCGCGGCCGACCTCGCCTTTCAGGGCAAGCTCGCGGCGCGAGGCCTGGTCTCCGCCGGGGTGGGGAGAGACGACTACTTCTATATCGCCGACTTCCCCCAGTTCAATCTCCTGTACATGCACACCGGGTTGGGGTCCATCAACGTCGGCTCGAAGTCGTTGCTCATCGGCATGGAGCGGGCCGAGCGGAACATCCTCGTCTACATGCCCCTCTACCCCCCCAGCGCCTTCTTCATCTCCCCCAGCTACTCCAAGGTGATGGTGGATCTGCTGAAGAAGGCGGGGAAGAAGTTCCCGATCCGGACCGTCGTCGGCTGGAGCGAGCCCGGCTACTCGCTGGCGTCCGTGCGGGCGGAGCTCCGACGGCTCTGGGGAGAGGTGAGCACCCAGGGGGAGCCTCGGGTGTGCGACGCCTACGGGATGATCGAGGTGGGCTACCTCGGCTGCGAGTGCCGCGATCAGGCGGGAATCCACGGGTTCGAGGACGGCTACGTCTATGAAGTCGTCGACCCGAACACCGGTGCTCCCCTGCGGGTCGGCGAGGAAGGAGAGCTCGTCGTCACGCACCTCGAGCGCGAGGGCATGCCGCTCATCCGCTATCGCACCGGAGACATCACGACCCTGGACGACTCTCCCTGCTCCTGCGGCCGGACGAGCCTCCGGCTCCGGGGAATCCGAGGGAGATGGCAGGAGCGCCTGGAGATCGCCGCCCGGATCGTCTACGGCGGCGACGTGGCGGAAGCCCTTTCGGCCGGCGGATACCGCGGCCCTTTGAACGTCCTGGCCGGGGGGACCGCCGCCTCCGAGGCGCTCGAAGTCGTGATCGAGGACGTGGGCCCGGACGAACTGGAGCGGCTGCGGCTCTGGCTGATCCAGCGGTTGAACGTTCCGGTGAAGCTCACCGCGGCGGAGGGCGAGGGGCTCGTGACCTACCTCCACCGCTCTCGGGCGGTGATCGACAGGACGAGACTCGACGCCCTTCGGCGGGAAGCTGCCGCTCAGTCGATGGTCGAGAGCTAGGGTTAGGCGTTAGGCGTTAGGAGAACGGTGACCACGCATCCCCGGAAGGAGAGACAGATGGGCGGACCAGATCAGCGGCCGTACTGGAACATGGAGATGGAGAGCCGGCTCAACACTCCGGAGATGAGAGAGATCCAGTGGAGCAAGTTGAAGCGGCAGATCGAGAAGCTCTACCGCTCCGCCCCCTTCTGGCGGTCGAGGCTGGACAAGGAAGGCGTCAAGCCCGAGGACCTCCGGACGTGGGACGACTTCCAACGGCGGATCCCCATCTTCACGAAGGAGGACTACCGCCGGTATGCGGAGGCGTGCGGCGGTGACCTCGTCCAAGTCCTCCAGGGGCTCATGGGCGAGGACGCCGACCGCATCGTATGCTTCAGCGCCACCTCCGGCACGACCGGAGAGCCGGCGCCCTACGCGTTCACGGCGGAGGACCGGCGGCTGTGGACCGAGTTCACCAGCCGCCAGCTGTGGAGAGCCGGAATCTTTCCCGGCGACAAGGTGCTGCACGGGATGGGGCTGAGCATGTTCATCGGCGGCGTGCCCCTCTGCATGGCGGTGTCCGACTACGGCGCCTGCTGCGTGCCGGTGGGGGCCGAGGCGGGGAAGGAGGCCCTCCTCAAGTACGCGAATCTGCTCAAGCCCAAGGCCCTCTTCTGCACGCCGTCGTTCGCCGAATACCTGATCGAGAAGGCGGTCGAAGTGACGGGCAAACCGGCCGAGGCCCTGAAGATCCAGAGGCTCGTCTGCGGCGGCGAGCCGGGAGCCGGGATTCCGGAAGTGCGCCGGAAGATCGAGGAGGGCTTTGGGGCGAGGCTCTACGACTTCGGCGGAGGAGGCCTTTCCTGCGAGTGGCCGGAATACCAGGGCATGCACTTCCTGAACGAGGACCTCCTGATGTACGAGCTGGTCGATCCCGTCACCCACGAGCACGTCCCCTTGGAGGACGGGGCCACGGGGCTCATCGTCTTCACCCAGCTCGAAGGGTCGGTCACGTTGGCCGGCCTGCGCCAGACGATGGGCGACATCAATCAGGTAGTCACCTCCCCGTGTCCCTGCGGAAAGACCGGGTTTCGCTTCAAGATCGTCGGCCGGGTCGATGACATGCTCAAGGTGAAGGGCGTCATGGTTTACCCGGCCGCCGTCGCCGGCGTCGTCAACGCCTTCGTGCCGCGCGTGACCGGAGAGTTCAGGATCGTCCTCGACGAGCCGCCTCCGCGGGTCGTGCCGCCCCTCAAGCTGAAGGTCGAGCACGGGGAGGGGGTGACCGAGGGCGAGTTGGCCGGGCTGGCGGAAGAGTTGGCGGAGGCCATGCACAGGCGCGTCAAGGTCAGACCCGCCATTCAATGGGTCCCGCCGCAGACCCTCGAGCGGTTCGTGAAGAAGAAGAACATCTTCGAGCGGACGTACAGCTCGTAAGGGGGTTTTCAGTTTTCAGTCATCAGTTTTCAGTTGAGGAGCTGACACCGACAACCGACAACCGACAAGAGTGGCAGAGCCTGATGGAGAAGCAGACCACGCCCTTTGAGGAGATGCAGAGATACTACCGCCAACGCACCCTCGCCGCCTCGAAGTGGAAAGAGGCGGGGGGCACGGTCGTTGGGTGTGTCGGGTTGAGCATTCCGGAGGAGCTCATCATAGCTGCAGGCTGTCTGCCCATACAAGTAACGGGAGACCCGTCGGTCAGTACAACCGAAGTGGGCGACGCCTACATGGAGGATACGATCTGTCCTCAGGTGTGCTCGATCCATAATCTCTTGTTGCTCGGCAAGTACGACTTTCTGGATCTGGTCATCTTCCCTCATGGAAACGACTCGGTCAGGAAGTGCTACTTCCACGTGTGGACGGAAAAGCACGATCTCGGAATGCCTTTGCCCGCACTGGCGGTCTTCGACATGGTGCACACCAAGAAATACAGCGCGGGTCTCTACGTCAGGGAAAGGATGGGGGCCTTCAAGGCGTTCCTCGAGGAGTTCACGGGGCGGAAGATCTCGGACGCGGCGATCGCCGCCGCGATCGAGGCCTGCAACGAGAACCGCCGGCTCCTGCAGAAGGTTGCGGCCCTGCGCAGGGAAGATCCTCCCCGAATCTCCGGGACCGAAGCCCTGCAGATCATCGGGGCGTCCTTCTTCATGCCCAAGGACGAACACAACAAGCTGCTCCGGACGTACCTGGAGAAGGCCGACGAGCTGCCCGCAAGGGAAGGCACGCGGCTCTTCGCCTCGGGGACCATCGTGGACAACACCCAGCTCTACGAGCTCGTCGAGGCCCGCAACGCGGTGATCGTCTCGGAAGACATCTGTACGGGTGACCGCTACTGCGACGAGCTCGTGGACACCTCCAGGGAGCCGCTGGACGCGCTCGTCGACCGCTACCACACGCGGTCCCATGAGGGCCGGATGGTCCCCATCTCGGAGTCCGTCGACTACCTGCTCAAGGGCGTGCGGGCTTCGGGCGCACAGGGCGTGGTGTTCAACTTCTTGCGTTGGGACGACACGCACACGTGGAACTATCCGGAACAACGTGCGGCTCTCGAGCGAGCAGGCATCCCGAGCATCGCCTTCGAGATGCAGGAGTACAGACTCGCCGGGGCGGAGCAACTGAGGACGAGAGTCGATGCCTTCGTCGAGATGATCATGGCGGGAGAGCACGAATGAGCCCCATGGCGGAAGAGACGGCATTCAAAGGGGAGAGAAGCAAGAAGGCGCTCAACGCCTCGATCGAAGCGACGAAGTTTCACAAGAACTACTACGAAGAGGCGAAGCAGAGGGCCGCGCGGGGCGAAGCGGTGATTCTGGCCAACGTCGGAATCCCGATGGAAATCCTGCACGCCATGGACATCCCGGTGATCTTCAACCCCCACTGGTCAGCCGTCTGCGCTGCCAAACAGGTGTCGGAGCGTTATCTCACCGCTCTGAACCGGCGCGGCTACTTCAGGGACCTTGGCCGGTATTGTTCGCTTCCCCTGGGGTATTTCTTCGACGACCGACCCGAAGACGCCCCTTGGGGCGGGCTGCCCAGGCCCACGGCCGTGGTCATGGACCCCATGTGCGACCCGCTCATCAAGATCGGCGACATCATGAGCCGGGAGGTCAACATCCCCTACTACGTCTGGGACAGGGGGATGATCGCGCAGCCACCGCGGAAGAACATCTGGGAGAGCGTCGACGACATCGAGGCGTACAGCTACGAGGAGCCATGGAGAATAGATTTTGCGGTAAGGGAGACGGAGGGGCTTATTGCCTTCGCGGAGGCCGTCTCGGGAAAGTCGCTGCAGAAGGACAAGTTGAGAGAAGCGATGGACAGGTCCACGGAGCAGTTCGAGTACATCGAAAAGACGATGGACCTGGCGGCGACCGTTCCTACCCCCATGCGCATGGGGGACCACATGGCCAATCTGATTTCAACCCAGTTCTACCGCGGGCATAAGTTCGGCCTGGCTCAAGCCAAGAGGCTGTACGAAGAGGTGAAGGAGAGGGTCGAGCAAGGCGTGTCCGCTTACGAGAACGAACGCATCAGGCTCATGTATTCCGGCGTACCCAACTGGTTCTCCCCCGGGTTCTACGACTCCTTCGAGGAGAAATACGGCGCCGTCTTTGCGTGGATGGGGTATCTCACACTCGTCCCCAAGTCCTTGATGCGCAAGGACGCGAGCGACCCGGTGCGGGCCGCCGCGGCCCGGTACGTTCACTACGGAACGGAGCTTCAGCCGCCCTGGTTCCCGAGGATCCTGGTGCACGAGGCGAAGAAATTCAGAATCGACGGCGTCGTGTACTCCAAGGTGGAGTCGTGCCGGTACCTCAGCGGTTCCCTCCGCCTGGCCGTGCGGGCTCTCGAAAGGAGCGGCATCCCGACCTTCGAGCACGACGCCGACATGGTGGACAGCCGCGACTGGGACGACACCCGGGTGAAGGGAAAGCTGGCGAGTTTCATCGAGACACTGGCGGAGAGAAGGCGCTGACCGGGATCGACCGCGCTCCAGGCTGCGCGTGACCGAGGAGGCGCAAACCATCTTTCTACTTGGGGAAAGCCTCTGGTCAGAGAGGTGCCCGGGGGCTCGCCCCGATCGGCGACTTCCGACGTCCAAGAAACAAACAATTTCTCTCTTGCGCGATCGAAGGCGGCGGGCTAAGCTTACGGTATCGAACGATCGCTACACATCAAGTGTTCGATATGGCTCCTCCGCCAATCGTGGCGGGCCTGCTGTCTTCATGGGATGGGCGCTCCTCTCCGGTTGGTCCCATGGCTCCCATGATTCCCATAGGTCCCATTGACAGGGACTTATGGGACGTATGCCTCGCCCGTAAACGAGAATGGAGGTAGCCGTGAAGATCCTGAGCATCGTCGGTTCCCCCAGGGTGAACGGAAACACGCACTTCCTGGCGCAGACCTTCTGCGAGGGCGCTCGGAGCGCGGGTTGGGAGTCCGAAGAGGTCATCCTGAACCAGAAGAAGATCCACGGGTGTATCCACTGCGACAAGTGCCTCGAGACGGGGGTATGCGCGATCGAGGACGACCAGGCGGAGCTCATCGCCAAGATGCGCGCCGCCGACGGGTACGTGCTGTCGACGCCGGTCTACTGCTTCAGCGTGACCGCCCAGATGAAGGCCTTCCTCGACCGGAGCTGGTCGATGTGCCGCCCCACTTGGATCACCGGGGTCGAGGGCAAGCCCGTCTTCTTCATCGTCGGCGCTGCCGGGCCGCCGCGGCAGGACCCTAACTACGTCCTTCTCCATCATCTGACTTTCGAGACCATGTTCCGCATTGCCAAGGCGGTCAAGCTCGTCCAGCGCGCTCCCGTCAAGACGGCGATCGACCCCATGGCAGACTTCGACGCCACCTCGGACACCCTCAAGCTCCTCTACCAGGTCTCGGGCATCCTCGGCATGGAGCCGGTGGGATTCATCGCGGCCGAGTCCCTGGGCCACGACAGGGACATGATCCGCAACCACCGGCAGGAGGAGGTTCAGAACGCCGCGGCGGCGGGAGCGAAGTTCGCCTTCGTCGGCAACATGATGAAGGCGAAGGCCTTCCTGTGAGCGGGAAGCTGGACTTTGAGGGGCGACCGAGCCGGGGGCCGGGGAAGGAGCAGACCATGCCGGAAGAGACCGCTCTCGAGATCATGAAACGGAACTACCGGGACCGGTACCGCGCCGCCAAGGAGTGGAAGGCAGCGGGCGGGAAGGTCGTGGGATACGTCTACACGAGCGTGCCCGAGGAGCTCATCCTCGCGGCGGGGTGCCTGCCGGTCATGATCACGGGGGACCCGGAGATCGGCACCGAAGCAGGGGACCGCTACATGGAGGATTACTTCTGCCCCTTCGTGCGCTCGGTCCACAACCTCTTCGTCGTCGGCGCCTACGACTGGCTCGACCTGGCGATCTTCCCCCACGGCAACGACTCGATCAAGAGGTGCTACTTCTATCTCTGGACGGAGAAGTTGAACGACCCCGCGTTGAGGCTGCCGCCGCTGGCGATGTTCGACCTCCTGCACACCCGGAAGCACATCGCCAACCGTTACGTGCGGGGCCGGGTCGCGGCCCTCAAGGAGAAGCTCGAGGAGGTCTCCGGCAACGAGATCACGGAGGAGTCCCTCCGGTACGCCATCGAGGTCATGAACGAGAAGCGGCGCCTGCTCAAGCAGGTGGCGGAGCTCAGGCGGGCCGACCCGCCTCGGCTCTCGGGCCTCGAAGCCCTTCAGGTGATCGGGTCTTCCTTCTTCATGCCCAAGGAGGAGCACAACGACCTTCTGCGGCGCTTTCTCGCCGAGGCGGTGGAGCGCCCGCCCCGGGAAGGCGTCAGGCTCTACGTCTCCGGCACGATCCTCGACAACACGCAGCTCTACGAGCTGCTCGAGTCCTGCGGGGCGGTGATCGTGGCCGAGGACGTCTGCACCGGGAACCGCTATTCCGAGAACCTGGTGGACCCCGCCCTCGAGCCCCTGGACGCGCTCACCGACCGCTACCACTCCAAGTCTCTGGAAGGCCGGATGTACCCGCTCTCCGTGCTCGTCGACTACGTGGCGAAGAGCGCCCAGGAGGCCAAGGTGCAGGGGGCGGTCTTCAATTACCTGCGCTGGGACGACAGCCACGGCTGGAACTATCCCAGCCAGCGGGACGCCCTGAAGGAACTGGGGATTCCGAGCCTGGCCATCGAGATGCAGGAGTACAAGCTCGCGGGCGCGGAGCAGATCCGCACGCGCACGCAGGCCTTCCTCGAGATGATCAACCAGGGCGGCGCATGACCCTTTCCGTCCTCCTCCCGAAGACAGACCCGCCGCGGCGGAAGCGGAGGTGAGATG
>JACRCS010000693.1 GCA_016218905.1 Deltaproteobacteria bacterium | reverse complement strand
GTCGACCTCCCTGCCGGTCTTCACGCTCTCCATCGGCCAATCCCTGCGGTAGTGCCTCTGCAGTGCCTTGATCCCGTTTTCCGTCGCGAGAAGCCTCGCGCCGGACGCTCGCTCCAGGAGCATCGGCAACGCCCCCGAGTGATCCATCTCGACGTGATTGACGACGACGTAGTCGATGCGCGCGGGGTCGAGGACAGTCTCGATGCGGGAGAGCATCTCCGTCGCGAACGGTGCCTTCACCGAGTCGACGAGCGCGGTCTTCTCCTCTCCGACGACCAGGTAGGCGTTGTAGGTCGTTCCCCGGTTCGTCGTGTACCCGTGGAAGTCCCGGATGTTCCAATCGACGGCTCCCACCCAGTACACCCCTTCCCGAATCTCGACAGCTCTCCGCATCGCGACCTCCATTTCCCACGGTTGTCGTTGAGGGAGGAGCCTCACCCCTCCTTTCGAGTGCTGTCACCGCGACGTCGCAGCGGCCCGCGTGCCCACCGGAACGTGGCGGTCCGCCGCCTCCTGGCGCCAGAAGGGCAGAGCGCGGGGCCTGGTTGTCTACGGGACGAAGCTCACGCGCTTCAGCCCATATTCCTTCAGCTTGCGCCAGAGAGTGCGCTGATTGATGCCCGTCCCCTTGGCGGCCTCGGCCACGTTGCCCCGGTGGCGCTGCAGAGCGTCGGATAAGTAGGTCTTCTCAAACCGACGCAGGATCATGGATCGCGCGACCTCGAACGGCAACCCCACGCCCATCCCCTCGAGCGGCTCGGCCGCCGTCACCGCTCCGCCGGAGCCCGGAAGGATGATCTCCTCCACGGAATCGCCTTCGACCGTGACGAACTGCCGTTCGATGACATTCTCGAGTTCCCGAACGTTTCCGGGCCAGTCGTAGGTCATCAACTGGTTCATGGCACGAGAGGAGATCTTATGTATGTTTTTTCCGAGGGCTTTATTGAAGACTTCCATGAAATGCTCCACGAGCAGAGGGATGTCGTCCTTTCTTTCTCTGAGCGGCGGAATATGAATAGGAACGGTATTCAGTCGATAGAATAAGTCTGTCCTGAACTGTCTCGCCTCTATCTTTTCTTCCAAGTTCTGGTTTGTCGCGGAAATAATCCTCACGTCGCTCGAAATCGGCTCGTTGCTGCCAACCCTTTCAAAAACTCTCTCCTGCAGAACTCTAAGAAGTTTTACCTGCATTGCTGCAGAAATATCGCCGACTTCGTCTAAGAAGATCGTTCCCCCTTGAGCGTATTCGAACTTTCCGGGCCTCGATTGGCCAGCACCCGTGAATGCTCCCTTTTCGTAGCCAAAGAGTTCGGATTCCAGCAAACTTTCGGGAAGCGCCCCACAATTGAGCGCAACAAAAGGTCTCTTGTTCCGGAGGCTATTGTAATGGATGGCCTTCGCCACCAGCTCTTTGCCGACACCGGTCTCCCCAGTGATCAGGATCCTCGCGTCGGTTTTGGCGACCTTCTCGATAAGGTCATAGACATTCTGCATGGCCACATTCTTCCCGATCATGTTCCCGAAGGCGTAGCGCTGGCTCACCTCTTTCCGCAAATCGCGAATCTCTCGGATCATCTCCCTTCCGTTCACAGTCTTTTCAACGGCAATGAGGAGCGCCTCCGGCTCGAACGGCTTTTGGATGTAATCGCTCACGCCCTCCTTGATCGAGGCAACAGCCGAGGAAATGGAACCGAATGCCGTCATGATGACACAGGAAAGGTCAGGATCGATCTTCCGTGCGACCTTGAAGAGCTCCAGACCGCTCATTCCGGGCATTTTCATGTCAGCGAGCAAGACGTCGAAGGCTTGCGCCGACAGGCGGTCCAGCGCCTGCTCAGGGTTGTACGCCACGGTCACTTCGTACCCCTCGCTGCGAAGGAGGGTGCTGATGTGCTCACAGATGGATGCCTGGTCATCGACGACGAGAATTCGTTGCCTCATGGATGCCCTCGCGACTTGTAACTCCCCCTCCGTCAGGAGGGCCGGTGAACCTGAGAGGCCGGAAGCAGCATGTGTACCGTGAGCCCCCGTTTCGGGGGGAAATCCCCATCCGCCTTCGCGTCGTCGAACCCCGTCAGGTGGCGGCACGGGTTCGTGCAGGCCCAGATGCTGCCCCCATGGGCCTCCACGATTCGGTGTGCGACGGAAAGCCCGAGGCCGGTCCCGCAGTCCTTCGTCGTGTAAAAAGGGCGGAAGAGTTTGTTCAGCGCCTCCGGATCAACGCCAATGCCGGTGTCGCAGACCGATACCAACACATAGCCCGGCCTTTGCTGGTAAGGAGCCGCAGCCAGCGTCAGGCACCCCCCCTCCGGCATGGCGTAGAGGGCGTTGTCGACGAGGTTCTGGAGCACACTCCCGATCAGAACCGCATCGAGATAGACCGGAGGGACAGCCGGGTCGATCAGCTCCTTGACCCTAATGGAGCGTTGATTGATGATATTCTCAAAGAGCCTCAGGCCGTCCCGTAAAACATGGGCCACTTGTTGTGCAGAAAACGCCAGCTTCAATGCCTTTGTGTAATTGAGTAATTGTGTTACTACGTGGTTCAAATTGTCGATCCCGCACAACAAATTGCTAAATATGCTTTCAAGCTTCGCATTATCCGCCTCCTCTCCAAACCTATAGTTGGGAGGCCGACTCTCGCCGTCTCTGAAGCCCAGCTCATGCTGCAACAACTTCGTTCCCATCAGTATATTGACCAGTGGATTCCTTATTTGATGAGCTACGGCGCCAGAAAACTCGCCCAGCAGCGCCAGTTCCTTCGCTCTTGCGAGCTCCGCCTCGAGTTTCTTCCTGTCGGTAACGTCTCGACCGATCGCCTCCAAACCGATCACTTGTCCCGACAGGTCCTTGGCCGGATACACGGTCAGGGAAATCAGGCGTTCTCGCCCCCCGCTCTCGAGATGACGGTACTCCAAACCCCTGACTGCCGAGGCTTCTCCGGTCAAGACCCTCTGGAAGGCACCGAAGACCGCCTCACGATCGTGCTCATGAATGATCTGCTCGCTCTTGAGATCAGCCAGGCACAATTCGCCCCTAGGGCGTCCGGAGAGGATTTCCATCGTTCTATTGACAAATACGATCCGATACCTCGCATTCACCCAGAAGATGATTTCCGCTTCCTCTTCGACACGGGCCTGCTGCTTCTCTCGAATCAGTGTCAACTGCTGATCTCTTGCAGTGACCTCTGTTTCCAGCTGATCGCTATGCTCCAGACTTTCCGTGTAGGCGCGGGCATGATCGATTGCAATGGCAGCGGAATTGCAGATACCCTCAGCGATCGCAATATCCTCGTAGTTGAATAGAACCTTCTTGGTTCCTGGCGAGAACGCCAATGTGCCGATTCTCTGTCCTCTCACTTCCAAAGGGATTGCCAGGATCGCCTGAATCCCCAGCTGGGACATGACCGCCTCAGTATCGACGTCCACGCCATCGCAGTTCTCGAGCGACCTGCTCAGCATTGCGCCGGTGCTCGGTGCCGCTCTGCGCAAGAAAGCCTTCACGGCAAGTGCGTGCTGTCCAGGAATCATTTGCAGATCGAGACGTCTCTCGCCGCTCTGGTCCGAATAGCCGCACGCTACGACTCTGTCATCGAACTTTGTCTCCAGCAGCGCGTGGCCGTTCGTTCCCGCGAAAACTGCCCCCCTCTCTGCCACTGCATTGAGCGTCGCCCTGAGGTCCAAGTCTCGATTGAATCTTGCGATTGACCCAGCCAAGAAGGCCGCATTGGATTTGCTGACCTCGCTTTTCCTGTAAAGTATCATGCCTTCCAAGGACATTGCCATGATACTGGCGATGCCAGACAGCAGCCTCAAGCCGTCGGTGCTGATCCTATTTTCCTGGCGGCTGTAAACAACGATAGCTCCAAGGGTCTCTTCTTTTCCCTTAAGCTGGATGCCAGTAATCCGCAATGAATCTGATGCATTGATCGACTTCTCAGACTTGAATTCGCGCGGTCGGCCGGAGAGAGAAGAGAACTTCGGCTCCAACAAGGATGGCAGGAACGTCTCCTCTACTTCTGCTACAAGCTCGCTCTGGACTTGTCTCTCATCCCGATCAGAGGGATACGACACCCATCTCATGTTGTGTTTTCTTGGATCCTTGACGTAGATAGAGACCACTGAGGCCCCGAACATCGTCCGCAACGTCGCGATGGTCGTCTTGAGGGAGCGCTGGAAATTCAAAGATTTGTTGATCTTGGTGGAAATTGCTGTAATCGCGTACAATTCCTTGCTCAAAGTCGCAACATGCCCCAGCAATTCCGTGTTATTTGCTTGGGCGGTCTTGAGATCATCGCGCAATTCACTCACTTCCAACGCAAGCATTGCGTTCTTCATGTGCAAAGACAACTGCCCTGCGTACAGGCGTAGCTTGTTGAAATCAATGGCATCCGATATGACAATACAATCTGTAGCTATTACCAGCAATCCAATAAGACTCATGGAGTCTATTAATGGAATCGAGAGAACAGCGGTTAGCTTGGGAGACCTATTCTTCCTGACTGTTTGGTTACCGATACCATTTAATAGCCATGATTCGACATGGACCTTTCTTGTTGTTGCTCCTTCACTGCGGACATTGACGCCATCTGCAACACGCACAAGATCATTTTTCTTGTTGCAGAGGTAGATCTCGGCCTTCGCCACACGATCGACCTCCAAGATCTTCCCCAGGAAGCTCTCCAGACAGTCGTCCAGATCCGCCGTCGCACCGAACTGCTCGAAGGCGTGCAGCAGGCTCGAGGGAAGGACGGTCCCGGGATCTCTGCGCCGCTCGCCAGGGTTGGACCGCCTGCTTTTCATCATGATTCTCTCGCATCGGGCGCGCAAATCGTGTCAACCGCACGGGGGGAGAGGGCCGACCCGCGGGGTCCTAGGGACGGCGGGAACGGTGAAGGGTTCGACGGACGCCCGTGGATACGGAGGAAATACTCTGCACGATGGATGCCGGGCTGCCGGGGACGGGGGGACATGCTGTGTCAATCTGGTCGATTGACCGGGGGGCCGCAAGAGAAAAACCGCGCTCGGAGAGTGCTCGCGGCCAGGATCTTCGGCCGACGGCTGCAGCGCTTCCCCACGAGGTGAACCGGGCGTATCCTGTTCCCATGCCACGTGAAGAGACGCCCCTCGAGATTCCAGGCCCCGCAAGCGCAGCCGTAATTTTGGCGTGCGAAATGATCGAAGACGAGGTCCTTTTGGCGCGCGGCCGACGGTCCGAACCTCGGCCCCCGCTCGTCTGGATCCCGGCCGGCCTGCACGAACGGCCGGAGGACCTCCGGTCCTACCTCCAGGACTTGATCGATCGGGTGGACGACGGCGCCCTCGCAGGGCGCTCCGTGTCGCTTCCCTCGGTGCGCCCGGGCCGAGGCTCCGCCGGGGGGCGGGGCGAGGCCGTAACCCTGGAGCCGGTCGAAGACGTGCTCCTGGCTCTCGGGTACTGCGGCAACGGCCTCCTGGGACTCGCCTCGAGGAGGGTGAGGCTCGCGTTTCCGCGGGTGGACGACTGCATCTCGCTCTTTCTCAACCGGGGCTGCACCCGCGAGGAAATCTGCCGCGACGCCCGCGCCTTCTACTTCACGAAGGGCTGGCTCTGCCACGACAACCCCATGCTCGAGAGCTTCGACGAGTGGGTTCGGCGGTTCGGCCCGGAGAGGGCCCGGAGGCTTCGGAAGGTCACCATGGGGGCGTACGAGCGCATCACGCTCATCGACACCGGCGCCTTCGACGTGGCGGAGGCCCGCCGCGAAACCGAGAGCCTGGCGGGCGAGCTCGACCTCGACCACACCCTCGTCGACGGTTCGATCCAGCTCCTCGAGCGGCTCTTCGCCGGCCCCTGGGACTCGGAGATCGTCGCGCTGCCCGTCGGCGAACCCATCACCGTGACGCACCTCTTCGGCCCCGACGGCTGCTGAGGACCAGGCCTTTCGCCGGGGCTGCCCGAGAAATCCCCGAGAGCGTTCAAGCCCCGGGGCGGGGCTTCATCCGACCCGCTCCAGGGCGGTCAGGACGCCGTGGCACCGGCAGGCCGTGCTCACCAGGAGCCGCTCGCCCCCCCGCTCCACCGCCACGAGCAGGTCGAGGAGCTGCGCAGGGCGGTAGCCTCCGATCCCCGCGCCCAGCTGGTGGCTTCGCACGACCAGGCTCTCCTGCGCCGGCACCTTGAGTTCCCCCAACACCTCGAACAGGTTTCGCTCCCGGGGCTTGCGGGTCACCGTGCAGAGGTCCTCCGGCTCCGGGCAGTCGGAGGGGCAGCGAAATCGGGCGTGGCTCACGTAGAGGTCTCCAAGGGGGCCGCCCATGGGGTTCGGAAGAAGCAGCTCCGCCTCCGGGGGGACGGGCCTGCGCCGGAACCGGCCCGGGTCGAGCCGGGCCAGGCACCACTCGACCGCGAGGTGGAGGGGCACCGCGGGGACGATCCACTCCGGCTCGTCCCCCGCGCCGAGCCGCTGGGCCAGAAACGGGACTCCGTCAGCCTCTTCGAGGCAGCGCCTCGGGCCCCGGGCGCGAGCCAGGTTCTCGGCGCAGGGGTCGACGAGGAGCAGGCGAACGCCTGGGCGGGCCCGGGACAGCCCGTCGGCGGCGTGGCGCCCGAAGTGACCCGCACCGATGATCCAGATCGGGGTCACTCGGCCTCCCCCGCCAACAAATCCCGAAGGCAATGCGGCAGCCGCTTCACGAGCGACTCCCCGACCCTTCCCTTGTGCTCCACGATGCACTCGCAACAAAGGCCATGTCGGGGACAGTCGACCTTCGGGCAGGAGCAGGTCCGCTCGATCTCTCCTCGTCTCGGGCAACTGGCTTCGCTTCCCATCCTCGTCCCACCTCCTCTGCCCCCGCGGGTCGCCATCATAGCACCGAATCCGGGTCAGGTCGGGTGCGCTGCCGCGAGGTATCCCTTGACCTCGTCGACCACCTCGCGGGCGGCCCCCGGGGAGGGCAGGAGCGTTTTGGCCGCGAGGGCGTCGAGAAGGCGCCGGAAGAGGGAGACCAGACGGTCGTTGAGCCTCTTCAGCACCGGGTCGGCCGCCTGATCGCCGCACAGCCAGACCTCGACGGGCAGCCCCGCGAAGACGTGGCGGCAGCCCTCCGCCATGGTCTCGGCGAGAAAGGCAACCTCGGGGTGGCGGTAGGGCAGGGTCCCCTCGTAGGCGTTCACGGGGGAGACGACGAGGCGCCCCTCCGCGAGGGCGCTGCGGTAGGCGGGCGTCGGGGCGAGGAGGATCTGCTGGTGGTAGAGCACGTTGGCCGTGACGCTCAGGCGCGACAGCAGCTCCACCTCCTCGAGGAACGCGAGGTTCACCCGTACGTCCTCCAGCGTGCTCTCCGGCTCGAACATGATGAAGCCGACGTTGGGCTCCACCCCGTGGGCCCGGAGGATGCGAAGGGCGCGCCGGTTCTGGTCCACCGTGGTCTTCTTGTTCAGACGCGCCAGCGTCGCGTTCGAGCCGCTCTCGAGCCCGATCAGGATCTCGTCGAACCCCGCCTCCACCAAAGCCCCTACCACCTCCTCGTCGATGTCGTTGACCCTCCCCTCGAGCCCGAACTTCACCGAGAACCGCTCCCGGATCAGCCGGCCGAGGGCGAGCGCGCGGCTGCGCCCCCGCTCCCCCGGCCCGAAGAAGTTGGGGTCCACGAAATAGAACCGCTTCTTCTCGGGGTGCGCCTCGAGTGCCGCGGCCATCTCGTCGACTACGCTCTCCGGGCGGCGCGGCCGCCAGCCCGAGCGGGGCCCGTAGAAGGGGTTGATGGTGCAGAAGGTACACGCCCCGTAGCACCCGCGGCTCCCGGCCACGTTCACCTCCCTCAGGCCGAGCATCTCGGGGGTCCGGTGGGGAAAGGGAAGCGCGTCGAGGTCGGCGATGGGGGGCCGGCCGGGGGTCAGGGCCGCAGAGCCGTTGCGGCGCAGGGCGAGGCCGGGGATCGAGCCGAGGCCCTCGGGCAGCCGCGAACCCGCGGCAACGGCGGCCGCCACGTCGGCGAGCGTCTCCTCGGGCTCCCCCAGGATCGCCGCCCCCGCCTCCGGCAGGGTCCGGAGTAGCTCCCGGTGGGCGAAGGTGGGGTAGAACCCGTAGAGGACCAGGGCTACGCCCCCGGCGGCCTCGCTCACCTCGGCCAGAAGGCGGCGCACGTGGGCCCCGTCGGACCAGTCGTAGACGAGGTGCACCCCCACCAGGTCGGGCTTCGCCGCCGCCACCGCCGCCACCGCGGCAGCGGGCGAGAGCGCCCCCATGTGGGCGTCCACCACCGACACGTTGTGCCCTCGGGCCGCGAGCGAGGCCGCGGCGTAGCCGGTCATGAGGCTGCTCGACAACGGCGCGTTGGCGATGTCGTTGATGTGGGTCCAGCTCGACTCCCGGGGAGGCTCCAGGAGGGCGACTCGCAGGGCGCCGTGGGCGGGGATGGGCGTGCGGCTCATGGGAGTTCCTCGTCGACGGCGCAGTCCGGGGTCCAGCGGCAGGCGCGCACTTGATGGTGCTGCTCCAGCTCGTAGCGAAGGCCGCGAAACGGCTCCGGGTCGTGGTAGGTGGGGAAGAGGAGCGACTGCCCCGGGGCGAGCCGGCCTGCGGCCGTCAACTCCTCGGCCAGGGGGGTTCCCGGGTAGACCCTCAGATTGTTGAGCACGATGGCTCCGAGGTTCATTCGTGGCTCGTGCAGGTCGTGGAGGCGGTCGACGAGTTCCGCGGCGTCCCGGGCGACTGCGTCGTCGGTGCCGGGAACGTTCACCATGAAGTGGTAGACGGCCAGGGCGTCGGTGGCGGCCACCGACCGGGCCACCCGGAGGAGGTCGTCGCGGGTGAAGCCCTTGCGGAGCCGCGCGAGGGTCCGATCGCAGGTGCCGTCGCCGGAGAACTGGAAGGCGGCGCAGCCCGCGCTCACCGCGAGTTCGGCGTCCTCCCGGGTGAGGGCGTCCTCCCGGAAGAAGCCGGTCCACCGCACCGGGAGCTTCCGGTCCAGGAGCCTTCGGCACACCTCCCGGAAGTGCTCCGGGGGGAGGTTGAGCACCGGGTCGGTGAAGTGCACCCACTCGACCCCGGCCTCTCGGTGAAGGAGCTCCACCTCGTCCACGATGGCCTCGGGCGTGCGGAAGCGCAGCCGTCGCCCCTGGAGGGCGGGGTAGACGCAGTAGGAGCAGCCGAGGGGGCAGCCGCGCTTGGTCTCCACGCCGACGGCCGGCGCGTAGGAGGTCTTTCCCCGGTAGGGGTCGACGAAGGCGGGCAGCCAGTCCCTCGGGGCGCTCAGGGCCGCCGGGGAGAGCCGGGCCCGCTCGGGGCCCGCCACGAGGCCCGTCTCTCGCCGCCGAGGGCGCACGATCGTCCCGGGATGGCCCGCCACCTCGGAGAAGCCCTCTCCCGCCTCCAGGCGGGCCAGGAGCGAGGGGAAGGTCTCCTCCCCCTCGAGCACGATCCCGGCGTCGAGGTCCGGATAGCGGCCCATGAGCTCGGCCGCGAACATGGAGAACCCCGCCCCTCCCACCACCAGGGAAGCGTGCGGCAGGGCCCGGCGAACCGTGGCGAGCAGCGCCGCGAACGGGGGAAGGTACGAGTGACGGCGGTTCGCGAGGGGATCGATGTTGCGAAGCCCTACCCCGACTACTTCAGGATCGAGGCGCGCCAGCGCCGCCGCAAGGGAGGGGAAGGGCGTCGCCACAGTGTTCAGGTCGAGGAGGTGGACCTCGTGCCCGGCCCGGCGGGCCGCGGCCGCCACCGCCCCGAGCCCCAGGGGGGCGACGATCTCAGAGGAGGGCCCCTCCACCGAGGGGGCCTGGACCAGGAGCACTCTCATCGCCGTTCACTCCACCAAGAGAAGGCCGACGTAGGTTACGGGCGAATCGGCCTCGCGGATCGGGGTCAGGCGCCAGCCCACAGCGTGCGCCGTGGCGTACACGTCCACCCCCGAGGCCTCCAGGGAGGGACGGGCGCGTCGGGGCTGTCGGCAGGCGTCGGGCTCGCACTCGGCGCACAGGCTGCACGGGCCCGCCACGAAGGCGAGCGCCTTCGGGAGCCCCGAGAGAAAGGCCGCCCGCTCCAGCTCGAGCATCCGGCGGTGGAAGTCGGGCGTCGGAGGCTCCCCCTGGACCAGGAGCGCCCGACGGTACCCCGAGAGCGTCGCCCTCGTGTCGGCCGGCGCCGGGGACCGGGGCGGGCACTGCCCCCCTCGCCCGTGCCGCGCACACCCGTGCCGGCACTTCTCCCGCACCCAGTCCGCGACGACCACGCGGTCGGGGGCGATCGGCGCGGTGCGCAGGAACCCGAGCTCCCGGGCCACGCCGTCGAGCCGCTGGAGCTCATCCGCCCGGACGGCCGAGAGCGCGCCTTCGCTCCGGGCGCCCACCACGAGCGACGTGTCCTCGTCGCCGGGGCGCTCCCCCAACTGGACCGGTCCGGCCACGCGGAGCCCCCCGGCGGCCAACCGGTCCCGGGCCCAGGTCCAGGGGTAGGTGCGGCCCTGGTAGGTGTGGATGAGCATGTGGAGGTCGAAGACCGCCGCCTTGGCCGGACCCCGGCCGGGCCCGTCGGTCCAGAAGTCGTGGACCACCAGGAGCCCGTCGGGCGCGAGGGCGCGGGCGGCCCGGTCGAGGAGGTCGCCGGCCTCGGGCGCCGCGTAGGCGTGGGCGATGTTGGAGGCCAGGATCACCCCCCACCCGCCACCGCCCGCCGGGCGAGGCAGCTCCTCGCCCAAGAGGTCGACGCCCGTGAACGCGAGGCGCGGCCCGCCCTCGCCTCCGAAGAGCTCCCGGGCGAGCACCTCGCCGGCCCCCTCCCTCTCCGCCCAGAGCCGGCGCGCCTCGCCCGCGACCTCGGGCATGTCCGCGACGACGCCGATCCAGCCGGGCTTGCGGGAGAGGAGGCCGGCGGTGAGGCCCCCGGCGCCGCCGCCCAGGTCGAGAAGCCTCGGGGGGCACACCGTGGACAGGTCGAGCCGGTCGGCGATGAGCCCCGCCTTGTGGCGGGCCACGTCGTCCATGGCCAGCAGGTAGGCCCGCACCCTCGCGCGATAGGTCTCGTCGCACTCCCCTTCGGGAGGCTTCACGGGGGAGCGCCCGGTCCGCACGGCGTCGGCGAGCCTCGCCCAGGTTCCTGCGAGGCGGCGCCGGTAGGCCAGGGAGTGGCCCAGGTAGCCGGCGCTCCCGGGGACGAGGTGGCGGCGAGCCACCTCGGTGCACGCGGCCCGGCCCTCGCAAAGCGAGAGGAGGCCGAGCGCCGAGAGTGCCTGGGCCAGGCGCTCGAAGGCCGGCTCGTCCGCCCCGCACCGCCGCGCGAGCTCCCCGAGGGCGACGTTCTCGTCCCGGAGGCGCTCGAACACGCCGAGCTCGATCGCCGCGAAGAGCGTCTCCGCGAGCCAGGCGGCGGTGGCCAGGTCCTCCAGATCTTGGGCCCCCCGCAGGGGCTCGTCCCGCGGCCAGGGGCTCACGCCCCATCCCCCGCGTGGGCTTCGTGGACCCCCGCCTCGGCAAAGGTGGCCATCTCCCGCAAGAGCGCGGCCGCGCCGTCCACGAGCGGCATCGCGAGCGCCGCGCCGGTGCCCTCCCCGAGCCGGAGGTCCAGGTCGAGAAGGGGCGCGAGCCCGAGGTGCTCCTGCATGATGCGGTGCCCCGGCTCCAACGATCGGTGGCCGGCGACGAGGTAAGAGCGGGCCTGCGGCGCGAGCGCGCAGGCGACGAGGGCCCCTGCCGTGGAGATGAAACCATCCACCACCACCGGCATGCCCGCCGCTGCGCCCCCGAGGATCACGCCGGCGATCCCTCCGATCTCGAGGCCGCCCACCGCCGAGAGGGCGCCCACGGGGTCCGCCGGGTCCGGCCGGTGGAGCGCCAGGGCGGCCTCGATCACCCGTCGCTTCCTCTCGAGGGCCCCGTCGTCGATCCCCGTCCC
>JACRCS010000692.1 GCA_016218905.1 Deltaproteobacteria bacterium | reverse complement strand
TCGACCTGCGGGGTCGCCGACTCCGGCCTCGGCGGAGCGGCTGAGCTCCGGCAACATTTGGCGAACGGCCGCGTAGAAACCGGGGCATCCTCGCTCAGACGTCTGACTCGACAGGGGGCCTTCGTGACCGACATTCGTCAATTCGGTGAACAGGTCGAGGGGTATTCGGTTCCCGTCCTCAACGAGCGCGAGATCCGCGCGGCGGCGGGAATCCTCTTTCTCGCCACCTTCCTCTCGCTCCTGTTCATCCTCTTCCGCGGGAACTTCATCCCCATCAAGTTCGTCATCCCCTTCTTCCTCGCGGACTTCCTGGTGCGCGTGGGTCTCAGCCCCCGCTTCTCGCCCACGCTCATCCTCGGGCGCCTGATCGTCGGAAACCAGAGCCCGGAGTACGTGGCGGCGGAACCCAAGCGCCTCGCATGGACCATCGGGGTCGCCCTGTCGGCCACGATGTTCGTCCTCATGGTGCTGATGAACACCTACGGCCCCGTCACCGGGATCATCTGTCTCGTCTGCCTGGTCTTCCTCTTCTTCGAGGCCGCTTTCGGGATCTGCCTGGGCTGCAAGTTCTATCGGCTGGTGTACCGAAAGCCTCCGGAGCTGTGCCCCGGAGAGGTGTGCGAGGTGAAGGCGAGGCAGTCGATCCAGAAGACGTCGCTCGCGCAGGTGCTCGTCCTCCTCGCCTCGATCGCGCTGACGGTGGCAGCGACCGTCACCCTGACGGAGACCCTCTCCGTGAAGCCCCGTCCCCTGTTCGCGGCGCAGGCGAAGCCCTGACGCGAGGTCGGGAGGCTCGCCAGCGCGAGCATCTCGAGGCGCAGGAGATCCGTCTCCGAGGCGACGCGCCGGGCCCGCGAACGGACCCGGGCGAGGGTCGCCCGCCGAGCGAGCTTTGCCGCAGGCAGGGGGAAGTCGAAGAGCAGGTCGAAATGCCGGGTGACCCGACGCGACCCAAGCACCACGAGGGCCATGCCGCCGACGAGAACGGGCTCGAGTGCGAGGCCTGCTCGCGCCTCTACCAGGCTTCCGACGGTGTCGAGGTGCGCGGGGGGGCCGGACGCCGACTTCTCGTCCCGGGGCGACTGTCCCTTGACGCAGTATACCGCCTCACGGTATATAGCGCTCGTGGCGATCCGCTCCTTTGCCGGCAGGGACGTCGAGAGGTTCTTCCGGGAAGGACGGCTGGCCTCGAGGTTGGGTTGGGCGCAGGTGGCGAGGGTCGTGGCCCGGAAGCTCGACATGCTGGACTACGCGAGCGAGATCGCGGACCTCGCGTCTCCGCCTGGGAATCGCCTGGAAGGCCTGAAGGGAGACCTCGCGGGCTTTCACAGCATCCGGGTCAACGACCAATGGCGCGTCGTCTTCCGGTGGACCGCTTCGGGTCCCGCGGACGTCGACATCAGGGACTATCACTGACGACCGAGGAATAGACATGAGCGACTTCATTCGCCGCCGCAGGCCGACGACCCCGGGCGAGATCCTTCACGAGGAGTTCCTCGCTCCTCTCGGAATGACGCAGAAACTCCTGGCGGATCACCTGGGGTGTGACGTCAAGGTCGTGAACCGCATCGTCAACGGCAGGTGCGCCGTTTCGGCCGAGATGGCGCTGAAGCTGGGCGCTGCCTTCCGGACGTCTCCCGATTTCTGGATGAACGCGCAGAAGGCGGTCGACTTGTGGGAAGCCGCTCGCCACGTCCCGGTGCTCCCCCGGCCGCTCCTGAAGGCGAGCTGACGGGGGCCGCCCCCGTACGCGATGAAATCCGTCTGCGTCTACTGCGGGTCGAACGAGGGAAGGTTGCCCGTCTACGCCGAGGCGGCGAGGAGCCTCGGGAGGGTTCTCGTTGAGCGGGGCCTCGGGCTCGTCTACGGCGGCGCGAGCGTCGGGATCATGGGGGTGCTCGCCGAAACGGTGCTCTCCCTCGGCGGCCGCGTGACGGGCGTGATGCCCGAGTCGATCGTGCGGAAGGAGGTCGCGCACCGGGGCCTCACCGAGCTGCGCGTCACCTCCTCGATGCACGAGCGAAAGATGACGATGGCCGAGCTGTCGGACGCCTTCGTCGCCCTGCCGGGCGGGATCGGGACGCTGGAGGAGATTTTCGAGGCGTGGACGTGGGCGCAGCTCGGCCTCCACGCCAAGCCGTGCGGCCTCCTGAACGTCGCCGGCTATTACGACGGGCTCATCGCCTTCCTCGACCACACGGTGGCGGAGAGGTTCGTGAAGGAAGCGAACCGTTCGATGCTGATCGTCACCGACGATCCGTCCGACCTCCTCGACCGCTTCGCGGCATATCGCGCCCCGGCGGTCGAGAAGTGGATCCGGAAGGGGGAGGCGTAGACGTGGGAACGCGGTGTCCGGTCAGGCCCGGAATGCCAGGCTCTCGGGACCGCGGGGTCAGGTCCAGAACCGTGTATTGATCGAGACAACACACCATTCCGGACCTGACGCTCTCCGCCCCGTCGGGGCGAGGAAGAGCCTCGCGGCCCTCAGCGCTGGCTGATGAGGCGCTCGTAGTCGTCGCGGGCGCCGACCCAGAACCAGACCAACTCGTCGTCGGCGAGGACGCCGAGCGCGCGGTAGTGGATCCCGATGCGTACAGAGTAGATCGGTCGGCTCGAGTGAACGAGCTTGAGCCGAAGCCCCGCGTGCTGGGGGTTCGACCGGAAGAGGGCGTAGGCCTTGCGCGCCTGGCCCCGAACGGCGTCGGGGAGCAGAGCGAAGGTACGCCGGAAGCCCGCCGTGGTGCGGGACTTCACAGCTCTTCGGGATCGAGGGGCTCGGTGAGTCCGCCGCGATGCTCGGCGAGGAGCCAGGCCGCCACCTCATCCTGCTTCGGGGGCGGCAGCGTCGAGAGCTGAGCGAGTGCCCTTTCGAGCATTTCCGTCACGGCATCGACCTCGACGCCCATCCTGTCGCCGGTGTCACGGTCCGAACGCGGGGTCATGTCCAGGCTCGTGTACTGATCGAAACAACTCACGATTCCGGACCTGACCCCATTCGCCCCTGGAGAGCTTTCGGGCCGCGGCGCGGAGGCCCGTCGAGATCGGCCGGCAGGTGTGGATGGGGCGGATGGCCTTCGAGGGGCTGAACGGAGTGGCCCTGCGCGGGTACGGGGCGACTCCCGACCCCGCGAAGGGCGTCGACCTCTGCCGGCGGGCCGCGGTGCGCGGATACGCGAAGGCCGAGACCGGCCTGGGCTGCTTCTACTGGGACGGAGAGCTTCTCCCGGAGGACCGGGTGGCTGCGGTGGCCTGGTGGCAGCGGGCGGCGCGGCAGAAGGACGCGGAGGCCCGGATGTGGCTCGGCCACGCGCTGATCCTCGGCGTGGGGATCGCCCGCGACGCGAGCGCGGGGCTGGTGCTCGTTCGCGAGACGGCGGAGGCTGGGGAAGCGGAGGCGCAGGCCTACCTGGGCGCGATGCTCCTCGACGGCTGAGGGGCGCGGCACAGAGTTGGCGAAGGCTCTCCTCCCTCTCCCGCGGATCTTCGCCTCCGCCCTTGGCGAGAAGAGAGAGAATCGTCCCGAGGAGGACCACCGATGACCTGGGACGAGGTGCGAACGATGTTCCCTGGCCAGTGGCTCGTCGTCGAAGCGCTCTCGGCGCACTCGACGGGCGGCCGGCGCGTCGTCGGCGACCTCGCGGTGCTCGGGGCCTTCCGGGACGCTGCCGAGGCGCAGCGGAAACAGCTGAGCCTTCACCGGGCCGAACCGGCGCGAGAGATCCTCCTCGTGTGCGCTGAATGGGAGACGCTGGAGATCCAGGAAACCCGGTGGGCGGGGATCCGGAAGGCCGGATGAAGGTCCGGCTCGAAGACGGACTGCCGTTCGTATCGGCGTCGATCGTGGTTGGCGGCAGGGTGGTGGCGCTTCCCATTGCACTCCTCGACACTGGTTCGGCGGGCACTCTCGTCAATGCCGACCGTCTTCTGGACGAAGGGGTGACGCCGGAGCCGTCAGACCGAATCGGGAGCGTCCGTGGGATCGGCGGGGTCGAATACGTTCTTCGAAAGCATGCGACGGAGGCGCGTCTCGGTGAACTGTCGGTGCGAGACGTGACCGTCCAGGTGGGCGCACTCGACTACGGGTTTTCCGTTGATGCGATCGT
>JACRCS010000055.1 GCA_016218905.1 Deltaproteobacteria bacterium | reverse complement strand
GTTCGGCGCCCCACTGGCCGCCCTCCAGGGAGTCCAGTTCATGATCGCCGAGATGGCGACGTACGTGGAGGCGGCCCGGGGGCTCCTCTACCGGGCGGCGAGCCTCGCCGACGCCGGGAAGATCGACCACGGTCTCGTGGCGATGGCCAAGTGGTTCGCCGGCCAGACGGGCGTACGGGTCGCCGACGACGCCCTCCAGCTTCACGGCGGCTACGGCTACCTGGCGGAGAACGACGTCGAGCGCCTCTACCGGGACGCAAAGATCGTCGAGATCTACGAGGGGACGCGCGAGGTCGAGAAGCAGGTGATCGCCCGCCACCTCCTCGGCAAGGTGTGACCTTGTCCCGGCTCGCGGACGTGGAGGGCGTCCCCCTCTTCGAGCGCTTCGAGCTCCCCGCCTGCCTCCAGTGCGGCCGGTGCACCGGCGGGTGCCCGATGAGCCTGCGCTCGCCGCTCAACTCCCGAAGGCTCCTCTACGAGTCGCTCATCCGGGAGGACGGCGAGCTGCTCTTGGAGCGGGAGGAGGTCTGGGACTGCACCGCGTGCCGCACCTGCGCCGACCGTTGCCCCCGCGGGCTCAAGCCGCTCGAGGTGATCCGGGCCATTCGGACGCTCAAGATCGAAGGGGGCCGGATCCCCCAGACGGCCATGGACGCCCTCGAGTCGGGCCTCAAGCACGGTAACCCCTGGGGCCGCTCGCGCCAGAAGCGCTCGGCGTGGATCGAAGGGGCGGACGTGAAGACCCTCGACGACGGGGTCGAGTCGGAGCGTCTCTGGTTCGTCGGCTGCACGCCCGCCTACGATCCGCGCTGCCAGGGCATCGCCCGGAGCCTCGCCGCCCTCTTCGGCGCCGCCGACCTCGACTACACCACCCTCGGCAACGACGAGACGTGCTGCGGGAGCGAGTTCCTCCGGCTCGGCGAGGCCGGGCTCTTCGAGGAGCTCGCCGAGACCAACCGCGAGACCTTCAAGGAGCTCGGCGTCCGGGAGCTCGTGACGACCTCCCCCCACTGCATGAACACCTTCCGCAGCGACTACGGCCTCGAGATCCCCGCCCTCCACTACTCCGAGGTCCTGAAGGGGCTCCTGGCCGAAGGTCGGCTCCGCCTCGAGGCGGAGGTTCCGCTGCGGGTCGCCTTCCACGACCCCTGTTACCTGGGCAAGCAGAACGGAGTCTACGACGCGCCCCGGGACGTCCTCCGCGCCGTCCCCGGCCTGACGCTCGTCGAGTTCGACCGCTGCCGGGAGCGGAGCCTCTGCTGCGAGGGCGGCGGCGGACGGATGTGGATCGAGGGCATGGGCGAGGGAGAGCGAAACGCCCAGCGGCGGATCCGCGACGCCGTCGAAATCGGAGTGGACGCCGTCGTCACCGCCTGCCCGTTCTGCCTCCTGACCCTCGAAGACGCCCGGAAGACCACCGGTCGGGAGGAGAAGGTCGAGGTGATCGACCTGGCCGAGCTGGCAGCTCGCTCACTCGCCTGCGGCGAGTGAGCGGTTCTCGGTTTTCGGTTGTCGGTTTTCGGTAAAACCTAGGACCCAAGACCAGACAGGAAGACAAAGCTTCAAACCGACGACCGACAACTGATAACCGACAACTGATAACTGATAACCGATAACCGATAACCGGCGACGGAGGAGCCGCAATGAATCTCATCGTCTTCGTCAAGCACGTGCCCGACACGGCGGAGGCCGACCTGGCGGTCGGACCGGACGGGAAGTCGATCCGGGCCGCGGGGCTGCCCTTCCAGATGAACGAGTGGGACCGCTTCGCGCTGGAAGAGGCGGTGCGGCTCAAGGAGCAGACGGGAGGGACGCTCACGGCCTTCCTCCTCGGCCCCGAGGAGAACGAAGAGAGCCTGCGGCGCTGCCTCGCGGTGGGCGCCGACCGGGCAGTGCGGGTGTGGGATCCCGCCCTCGAGAGCGCGGGACTCCTCGCCATCCCGCCGGTGCTCCGGGCCGCGCTCGGTTCCACCCCCTTCGACCTGATCCTCACGGGCGCTCAGGCGTCCGATGACGGCGCCGCCCTCGTGGGCCCCGCCCTGGCGGAGCTCCTGGGCCTGCCCTCAGCCGCGCTCGTGAACAAGCTCGAGATCGGCGACGGGAAAGCGGTCTGCACCCGGGAGCTCGAAGGCGGCTGGGGCGAGGTCGTGGAGCTCCGGCTCCCCGCCGTCGTGACCATCCAGACCGGCATCAACGAGCCCCGCTACGTCTCCGTGCTCGGGATCAAGAAGGCCCGCTCGAAGCCCGTGGACGTCCTCGATCTCGCCGGGGCGGGCGTGGGCGCGGACGTGCTCGCCGGCGCGGGCGCGAAGCTCGCGCTGAAGGCCCTGGAGCTCCCACCCGCCGGGAAGGAAGCCGAGCTCCTGACCGGGAGCCCCGAAGAGGTGGCGAAGCGGTTCGTGTCCATTCTCGTGGAAAAGGGAGGTGTCCTGTGAGCGTCTGGACGATCGTCGAGCATCGGAGCGGCGAGGTCCGCGAGGTCACTCACGAGCTCCTGGCCATCGCCAGAAGCCTGGGCGCCGGGCCGGTGGAGGCCCTGGTCCTCGCCGAGCCGGGAGCGGGCGCGGCCCTGGCGGAAGCCGTGAGGACAGCGGCGGACAAGGTCCTCGTCTGCGAGTCCCCTGCCCTCTCGGGGTTCAACGGCGCCGCCGTCGCGGGCGCTCTGGAGACCCTGATCCGCGCCCGGACGCCCTCCGTCGTCCTCGGGGCCCACTCCGCAGCGGGGATGGACTGGACCCCCGCGCTGGCGACGCGCCTCGGCGCGCCGGTGGTCACCGACGCGGTGGAGCTCTCCTGGAGCGACGGCCGGCTGGCGGCGACGCGGGCGGTCTACGGCGGAAAGCTCCAGGCGAAGGTCGAGCTCGGCGCGGCGCCCACGGTCCTCGCCACGGTTCGACCCGGGAGCTTCGAGAAGGCGGAGGCCGCGGCCGCCGCGGCCGGCGCCGTGGAGGCGGTCCAGGCGGCCGTCCCGGAGAATCTCGGGAAGACCTTCCTCCGCTGGGTCCAGGAGGCCGCCGGGGACGTGGACATCACCCAGGCCGACGTGCTCGTGAGCGTCGGGCGCGGCATCGGGGACAAGGAGAACCTGGACGTGGCCGAGAACCTGGCGAAGGCCCTCGGCGCCACGGTCTCCTGCTCCCGGCCGGTCGTCGACATGCACTGGCTTCCCAAGGAGCGGCAGGTGGGGATCTCCGGCAAGACCGTCAAGCCGAAGGTCTACGTCGCCCTCGGGATCTCAGGCGCCTTCCAGCACGTAACCGCCATGAAGGGCGCCGCCACGATCATCGCGGTCAACAAAGACGCCAAGGCCCCGATTTTCCGCGTCGCCCACTACGGCATCGTCGGAGACCTCTTCAAGGTGGTCCCGGCGCTTACCGCCGCCGTGCGGGCGGCCAAAGGCTAGGGATGAAGGGTGAAGGCCACCTTCATCCTTCCCGTGAGCTTTCAGCCCTGGTAGTGGGCGGAGGGATCGCGGGGATCCAGGCGGCGCTCGATCTCGCTGACGCCGGCGTGCAGGTGTACCTCGTCGAAAAGGGGGACTCCATCGGCGGGCGGATGGCGCAGACCGACAAGACCTTTCCGACGCTCGACTGCTCCTCCTGCACGCTGACGCCTCGGACCGCCGAGGCGGGAAGCCACCCTGGGATCGAGCTCCTCACTCGAGCGGAGGTGGAGGCCGTGGAGCGGGCCGGCGAGGGGGAGGGCTTTCACGTGCGCCTGCGGCTCCGCCCCCGGTACGTCGACCCGGAGGCCTGCGTCTCCTGCGGCCGGTGCGCCGAGGAGTGCCGCCTCAAGGTGCACGTGCCGAGCGCCTTCGACCTGGGCCTGCGGAAGGCGAGCGCCGTCGGGGTTCCCTTTCCCCAGGCGGTCCCCTCCTCCTACGCGATCGACCCGGAGGCGTGCCTCTTCCTCACCCGCGGCAAGTGCGGCAAGGAGCCGAAGTGCGCCGCGGCGTGCCAGGTGGGCGCCGTCCACCTGGACCAGGAGGAGACGTCCCGGGAGCTCTCGGTGGACGCCATCGTCGTGGCGGCCGGGTACGATCTCTACCGCCCCGATGCGCCGGAGGTCGGCCGCCCCGAGCTCGGCTACGGCCGGTACCCGGAGGTGATCACGAACCTCCAGTTCGAACGCCTCTCCTCGGCCTCGGGCCCGACGGAGGGAAAGCTCAAGGTGGGCCCCGCCGAACCGAGACGCGTCGCCTTCGTGCAGTGCGTCGGCTCCCGGGACCGCACCACCGGCGCGTCGTACTGCTCCCGGGTGTGCTGCATGGTCTCCGTCAAGCAGGCCGTCCTCGCGCTGGAGAAGATCCCCGGGGTGGAGGTGACGATCCTCTACATGGATCTGCGGGCCTTCGGGAAAGGATACGAGGAGTTCCTCGAGCGGGCGCAGCGGATGGGACTCGTACTGCGGCGGGGGAACGTCTCCGAGATTTACCGGAAGGGCAGCTCCCCCTTCCTCACCTTGCGTTTCGAGGACACACTCCTCGGCCGCGCCGAGGAACTGGCCGCCGACCTCGTCGTGCTCGGCGCCGGGCTCCGACCGAGACCCGAGTACGGTGTCCTCTCCGACCTTCTGGGGGTACCCCTGGGCCCCGACGGCTTCTTCGAGCCGGCAGACCCGAGGGACCCGTCCGTCTCCCCCGTCCCCGGTGTCTTCCTCGCCGGAGCGTGCCTCGGCCCCATGGACATCCCCGACGCCGTCGCCTCCGGCTCCGCCGCGGCCGGCGCGGCGCTGGCGCACCTCCTGCGCTGCAGGGAGGACGCCGCGTGAGCGGAGTCGCGGTGTACCTGTGTCACTGCGGCCAGAACATCGCCGCGACGGTGGACGTGGAGGAGGTCGCGCGGACGCTCCAGGAGCGGCCGGGAGTCTCGGTGGTGCGCCACTATGCCTACATGTGCTCGCGGCCGGGCCAGGAGCTCATCCGGCAGGACCTGCGGGACCGGAACGCCTCGCGCGTGGTCGTGGCCGCGTGCTCTCCGCGCATGCACGAGGCGACCTTCCGGAAGGCGCTCGCCTCCGAGGGGCTGAACCCCTACCTCCTGTGTCACGTCAACGTCCGGGAGCAGTGCTCCTGGGTCCACGCGGATCGGGGCGAGGCGACCCGGAAGGCCCTGTCCCTCATCTCCGGCGGGGTCGCGCGGGTGGTGCGCCAGGAGCCCCTCTCGGGTTCCGAGGCGCCGGTGACCCGCCGCGCCCTCATCCTCGGAGGCGGACCGGCGGGGCTCGCCGCAGCCCGGGAGCTCGCCGGGATGGGGATCGACTTCACCCTCGTGGAGCGCGAGCCCGAGCTGGGGGGCCGGGCGCGGACTCTTGGGCGGACCTTCCCTGACGGGAGCCCCGTGGGGCCGTGGCTCTCCGGCGTCATCGAGGAGGTCCGGGAAAGCGAGCGGGCCGAGATCCTCACCGGGAGCCGCCTGCGGGCCCTCTCCGGCCCTCCCGGAAACCTGGAGGCCGAGCTCGAGACTCCGGAAGGAGCGGTCGTCCGGATCGTCGGCTCCGTCGTCCTGGCCACGGGCTACGACCTTTACCGGCCCGACGACCCGGCCGACGGACGGCCGGAGCTCGGCTATGGCGCTGATCCGCGGATCACGACCCAGGAGGAGCTCGAGGCCCGGCTCCGGGCCGGCGACGAGCTCCGGGTCGACGGAGAGCCCGTGCGCTCGGCCGTCTTCCTCCAGTGCGTCGGTTCACGGGACAAGACCGCCGGCGCTAGCCACTGCTCCCGGACGTGCTGCATGGTGAGCGTGCGGCAGGCGTGCGAGCTCCGGGAGGTCAACCCGGGTCTGGAAGCCCAGGTCCTCTACATGGACCTGCGCGCGTACGCGCGCGGTGCCGAGGAGGCGTACGAGGCGGCCGGCCGGAAGGGGGTCCTCTTCCGCAGGGGAAACGCCTCCGAGGTGTACCGGAGGGGCGCGCGCAGGGTCGTTCGCTTCGAGGATACGCTCCTCGGGGAGGCCGAGGAGCTCGAGGCCGACCTCGTCGTGCTCGCCTGCGGAGCGAGGCCCCGGGCCGACGCGGCCGAAGTCTCGCGGCTCCTCAAGGTGCCCCGCAGCGGCGACGGGTTCTTCCTGGAGGCCCACCTGAAGCTCCGCCCGGTGGAGACCGCCTCCGACGGCATCTACCTCGCGGGAGCTTGCCAGGCTCCGAAGACCTTGGACGAGGCGGTCGCTTCGGGCCGTGCCGCGGCCATGAAGGCCGCGCTACCCCTCCTCAAGGGTCGCCTGCCCGTGGACCCGGTCGTCGCCGAGATCGACCCCGAGCGCTGCGCCGGCTGCGGCCTCTGCCAGGCCAACTGCCCGGCCGGCGCCATCCAGCCGCTCGCCCACCTGGGCCGAATGGCGGTCCTCTCGGCCCTCTGCAAGGGCTGCGGAGCGTGCGGCGCGCTCTGCCCTTCCAACGCGGCGAGCCTTCGCCACTACCGGGACGGCCAGGTCCTGGCCGAGCTCGCTGCCGCGCTCTCCCCCGCTCCAGGGTAATCTGACTCCGCGGAGCCCCCCTCCCTCCCGACACCGCTCCGGAGTTCTCCACTACCACGGCTCCAAGCTTCGTTCGCAAAATGACGCCGAAAGCTCCGGCAGCCGCATCGAGCCTCGGCTCGAGAGTCCTTTACAAGCTGTAAAGTCGCATGCGATACTCCCTCGCGTCATAAAAAGTTGTTTGACACCTGGCGGGCCGCTCATATACATACTTGTCTATATACATACCGCGCGGACCCCGAGGAGGTCCGGTTGCGCCGCGCGAGAACGGATCCAACGAGGAGCCCGGGGAGAGATGCCGGAAGCACGCAGAGGAAAGCGAGCCCCCAGGAGGCAGAGGGCGCCCGTCCGCACCAGCAGGGAGGAGATCCAGGAGAAGGCGGTCCAGCTCTTCCTCAAGAAGGGATACCACGGGACCTCGACGACCGACATCTGCGACGCGGTGGGGATCTCCCGGCCGACGCTGTACTGGTACTTCAAGGACAAGGAGGACATCCTCTTCTCGCTTCACAAACAGCGCATCGAGAAGAGCTTTCAGCCGATCACGGCGTCGGCCAAGGCCGAGCCCGATCCCGTGCTCCGCTTGAAGAGGTTCATGGCCGACCTGACGGGCCTCATCTGCACGGAGCCGGAGTCGAAGATCCTGATCAAGGAGACCGAGTACCTGGATCCGGAGCATCAGGAGTGGGTGGTCGCGAACTGGAAGGAGCAGTTCGACATGCTCCGCGCCACCATCTCGGAGCTCAAGGCAGCCGGCAAGGCGAGGGACGTCTCAGAGACGTTCATGGCCTTTTCGCTCCTGGGGATGATCACCTGGGCCTACAACTGGTTCGACTACGCGAGGCCCGAGGGCATCGGAAGACTGGCCGCGAACATCCAAGACGTGTTCCTGACCGGGCTGCTGAAATCGGAAAGCTGAAGACGAGCGCAACTTTACGGCAGGACAAGGGGAGCTGCATGGACATCGGACTCACGTGGGAGCAGCAGGAATTCCAGCGGCAGGTGGCCCGCTTCGTTCAGGACCGGGTAGCTCCCCTCGCCGAAGAGATGGACGCCCGGGGGGAACCTTCTCGGGAGCTCATCCGGGAGATGGGCGAGCTCGGCTTCCTGGGCGTGAAGTTCCCGGAGGAGTACGGCGGGGCCGGAGTCGACGAGCCTCACATCTACCACTGCCTCCTCGTGGAGGAACTCGCCAAGGTCTCGGCGGGGTTCTCCGCCACCGTCGCCATGACGACCTCGGTGCCTCTCCTCTCCGTCTTCCGCTGGGGCTCCGAGGAGCTGAAGCAGAAATACCTCGTGCCCGCGATCCGCGGCGAGATGATCGGCGCCTTCGCCCTCACCGAACCCGAGGCCGGTTCCGACGCGGCGGCGATCCGCACCCGGGCCGTGCGCACCGGCGACTCCTACGTCCTCAATGGGTCGAAGATCTTCATCAGCAACGGCACCGTGGCCGACTTCGTCACCGTCGCCGCGAAGACCGACCCGGAGAAGGGGATGGCCGGGATCTCCATCTTCCTCGTGGACACTCGGACGAAGGGGTTCAGCGTCGGGAAGAAGCTGAGCAAGTTCACGACGAAATCCTCCGACACGGCCGAACTCGTCTTCGAAGACCTCGTGGTGCCGGCGGGGAATCTTCTGGGCGAAGAGAACCAGGGGCTCCTGAACCTCCTCAGCTCGCTCGAGGAGGACCGGCTCATGACGGCCGCGACGTCGCTCGGCCTGGCCAAGGCGGCCTACGAGGCGTCGGTGCGGTACGCCCAGGAGCGGAAGCAGTTCGGGAAGACAATCGGGAAGTTCCAGGCCGTGCGCTTCCGCCTCGCCGACATGCTGGCGATCCTGGAGAGTTCCGAGCTCTACCTGTACCATGCGGCCCGGAAGGCCGACCGGGGCGAACGCGTGGCGAAGGAGGCGGCGCTGGCGAAGATGATCGTCTGCGAGGGAGCGAACAAGGTCTGTGCCCTGGCGCTCTCGATCTTCGGGGGCTACGGCCTCATGACCGAGTACCCCGTCGAGCGCTACCTGCGCGACTCCTATTTCCCCCTCATCGGCGGGGGCACGCCCGACATCATGCGGGTCGTCGTGGCCCGAGAGATCGGGGTCTAGGGCATCAGCATGGCGGCAACTCCGATCCTGCAGGTCGAGCGCGTCTCGATGGACTTCGGCGGACTCCGGGCGGTGAGCGACTGCTCCTTCACGGTGGAGGAGGGGCAGATCTACTCCCTCATCGTGCCCAACGGCGCGGGCAAGTCGACCGACTTCAACGTCATCAGCGGTCTCTACCGGCCGACGGCGGGCACCGTCTCCTTCCGAGGCCGGAGGATCGACGGCCTGCGGCCCTCGAAGATCGCCCGGGGAGGCGTCGGGCGCACCTTCCAGAACCTGGAGCTCTTCCGGGGCATGACCG
>JACRCS010000699.1 GCA_016218905.1 Deltaproteobacteria bacterium | reverse complement strand
TTCTTTTCGAGCGGGCGGCGGGCGCCATGAGGGAAAACGCAGGGCGAGTACGAATAACTACGTAGACTCGGGGAGGAGAGTCCCGGTCGCGCCCCGTCAGGGCGAAATGAGGCCTTTGCGCACCGCGTAGCGGACGAGCCCGGCGACGTCGTGGATGTCGAGGGCCTCCATCAGCTGGGTCCTGTGGGTCTCGGCCGTCCGCACGGTGATGTCGAGCCGCCGCGCGATCTCCTTCGACGTGCGACCCTCGGCGACGAGCTGGAGGACCTCGCGCTGCCGGGGCGTCAGGAGCTCCCAGGAGTTCTCCGCGAGTCGGGAGCGCGACACAGCCCGGTCGACGAGGTATTTCGAGACCCCCGAGCAGAGGTAGCTCTGCCCGCGCGACGCGGCGCGAAGCGCGAGCTCGAGCTCGACAGGCGGGACGTTCTTGAGCAGGTACCCGACGGCCCCGGCCCTGAGAGCGGCCAGGACGGACTCCTCGCTCGCGCTCATCGAGACGATGACGACGTTGGTTCCCGGCGACGAGGTCACGATCCGCGCGGTCGCGTCCAGCCCGTTCAGCTCCGGCATCATGATGTCCCTCATCACGACGTCGGGGTGGAGCTTCTGGGTGAGGCCGATCGCTTCCCGGCCGTCCGCGGCCTCGCCGACGACCTCGAACCCGTCCATCGACTGGAGGAGAAGCCGGAGGCCGGCGCGCAGGAGCCCATGGTCATCGGCGAGGAGCACCCGTACCGGCTTCACGACGCGGCTTCCTCCAGGTCAGGTAGCGGCAGCGGCAGTCGGGCCCTCACGGTCGTCCCCCGGCCCGGCGCCGATTCGAAGGTGATCGAGCCGCCGAGGAGCTCGGCCCGCTCTTGCATCCCGAGGATACCGAGGCTCGTGCCGGAGGTCGCACGGGGGAGCGTGGTGGCCAGGTTGAATCCCATGCCGTCGTCGTGGACGACGAGCTCCAGGACGCCATCCCTCGCGCCGATCTCCACGCGCACGGACCTGGCCCTCGCGTGGCGGACGACGTTCGTCAGCGCCGACTGCGCGATCCGGAAGCAGGCGCTCCGAAGCTCCCCGGGAAGCGCGACCGTCGCGGGGCAGACGGCCAGCTCCACCTCGAGGCCGGGACCGCGGACCTGGCGGTCGATGTACCAGCGAAGCGTGTCGGCCAGCCCGGCCTCGTCGAGGAGAGACGGATGAAGGTCGAGCGAGAGGTCGCGGACGGTGCGCATCGTCCGATCGGCGATCTCGGCGGAGTCCTCCACGAGCTGGCGCGGGAAGGGGTCGGGAGACCGAAGGAGCGCCTGCATGCGGAAGAAGATCGCGGCGAGCGCCTGCCCGATCTCGTCGTGGAGCTCGCGTGCCAGGTGGCGCCGCTCCTCCTCCTGCACCTCGACGACGCGGCACGAGAGATGCTGGAGCCTCTCAGCAGCTTTCTTCAGGGTCTTGCTGGCGTGGCGGCGAGCGGTGGCGTCCTGCACGGCGACGATCGCCCCGGAGAACACGCCGTCGGAACGGAAGAGCGGGGCCGAGACGAGATCGGCCCAGAGGTCTGAACCGTCCCGCCTGCGCAGGCGGATCTCTCTCGGCTGGACCTGGGGGTCGGGGGGCCGCGGAGTGCGGCGATTCTCGAGGACCAGCTCCTCGAACCCGGGGAAGACCCAGTCGGAGACCGGGCTACCCGCGACCGCGTTCTCGGACGACACACCGATGAGCGTCCGAAAGGCGGGAGAGGTCCACGTGATCCTGCTCTTCTCGTCCGTCACGACGATACCGACGGGGACCGTGTCGGTCAGCGCCCGGTGGAAACTCTCGGATTCGCGAAGCGCGTCCTCCACCTGTTTCTGGGCGGTGACGTCCTTCACGACGGCGAGGACCTGCGCCGGGCGCCCGTTCGGCGACCTCTCGAATACGACGCCCCGGCCGTACAGACAGCGCCACGACCCGTCCTTGTGCTTCACACGGAAGTACGTCTCGAGGACGTCCTCGTCGGACGCCTCCTCGTACCGCGCGACCCGCTCCTCGTAGAGCGCGAGGTCCTCCGGGTGAAGAAGAGTCGGGAGCAGATTCTCCTCGAGGGCTTCCGCTTCCTCGCTCGAATAGCCCGCGAGGGAGGCCAGGCCGCGGTTCGCGAATACGATTCGCCGATCGTCGAGGCCGAAGACGTACATCGCGTCGGGTGTCGCCCGGAGGACCTTCTCGATGAACTTTTCGCGGTGCCCGAGCTCCTCCTCCGCGCGGTGCTTCTCGGACGCGTCGAGGACGACGGTGACGCCGCCCGAGACGCGGCCGTCCTTCTCGAGAAAGGGGGCTGATGAGACGAGGCCCCAGAACGAGCTCCCGTCCCTCCGAACGAACCGGATCTCGGCGGGTTCGGCGGCCTTTCCCTCGACGAGGAGCCGGCGGCGGCGCTCGGCCGCGAGCGAGCGGAACTCGGGGGCGACGAAGTCCGGGAGCCGGAGTCCTGCGGACAAGGCGTCGGGGGAGGCGCGGACGAGGGCGAGGGCCGTCGGAGAGGTCCACGTGATCCTGCCGTCTTCGTCGAAATTCAACACGCCGCCGGGAATGGTCTCGACGAGCGTGCGGTAGAAGCTCTCCGACTTCGCGAGAATGGCCTGCGCCGTCTTGCGGGCGGTGATGTCCCTCGCCACACCCATGACCTGCGTCGTCCGGCCGTCGGCGCCGCGCGCGAAGACGACATCGCGGCTCAATAGCCAGCGCCAGTCGCCCCGGGCGTCCTTCATCCGATACTCGATCTCCACCACCTCGTCGTCGCGGGCCGTCTCGAGCTTGCGAAGACGCTCCTCCAGGAGCGCGAGGTCGTCCGGGTGGAGGAGCGTCGCGAAGAGCTCCGGTCCCATCGAGTCGACCTCGTCCGGCGAATAGCCCAGGACCTGCCGGGTCTGCCGGTTCATGTAGACGTTCCGGCCCAGCGCGAGGTCGAAGACGTAGACGAGGTCCGGCGTCGCGTCGGTGACCCGCCGGATAAACCGGTCGCGCTCCCTCAGCGCCGCCTCGCTCTGCCGCCGTTGGGTCTGGTCGATGAGGATCGACCGGGTGTAGGCGAACTCCCCGTCGGGCCGGTAGACCGCCGTCGCGGTCACGAGAACGTGCAGGAGCGACCCGTCCTTCCGGACCAGCTCGAGCTCGTAGTCGCGAATGACCCCCTCGGCCTTGAAGCGAGAAAAGGCTCCCTCGAATGTGGCTCGGCTGGCCGGCGTGGCGATGTCGGGCATTCGAAGGCGCCCGACGACCTCTTCCCTCGTGTAGCCGAGCCAGGCGAGCTCGGTCGCGTTGATCCGGAGGAAGCGGCCTTCCCCGTCGAGCGAGTGGAGGCCGACGGGAGCCCCGTCGAAGAGATCGACCTCCGCCTGGGCTTCGACGAGCGCGGTTCGGAGCAGATCCTCGGCACTCAGTCGTGCTGTCCTCTCGGCGGCATGCTCGGCGAGAGCGCGGGCGGAGGCCAGCGCGATGCCCGCTTGGCAGGAAAGAAGCTCGAGCGTGAAGAGCGTCTCGGCGGAAAGGGACCCGGGCAATCCCTCGAGCTCGAGGGTCCCGACCGACTCGCTCCCGTGGTGGATCGGTACGGAGCGCGAGACGCCCGCGGCGGTCCGGAGCGAGCCGCCGGGCGGTGAGGGTGGCTCTCCGTCGAGGACGACTCGGGCCCGGACCGCCCCGGTCAGCTCGAGAGCGGCCCGCTCGATGGCAGCCTGCAGATCGGGGCCGTGCAGCTCACCGGACAAGTTCCGGCAGATTCGCAGCAGATCCGCGAGTTGACGGGACGCCGTAGGGTCCGTATCCCCTTTTCCGGACACTGCTTCCATCTCATTGCCTCGGCCATCGAAGCCCGCCGCGAGCCGTCTTGGCCGTTGGGGCAGATCGTCCCACGCGGCCCGCCGGCCAGCAAGGCGCTCCGGACCTGCCGCGGCGCAGCGGGGTCGGCTTTCGGCCTGGGGCGGGCGCGAGAGACAGCCGCGTGGGTTTCCGAAGTCGGCGTTAAGATGAGCCCGTTTTTTTGCGATGGCGATCCGAGGTTGGTCCCCCGACAGACACGAATACGGCGAGCACTCTCGTCTCGCCAGGAGGAATCGAGCATGTTGAATTGCTGGAAGCAGATCCGCGGCGTCGCCGTGGCCGCGTCCGTACTCGGCCTGGCGCTGACTGCGGCCGCGGCGGACACCAAGGGGAGCCAGGCGGCGGCCCCCGCCGGACCGCAGGTCTCGGCGCTGGCGCCGGCGCGCGTCGCGCCGGTCGCGGTGGTCGTCCGCGACGTCAAGACCGGCCAGGTCCGCCCCGCCACGGCGCAGGAGATCAAGGCTCTTGCCAGCGAGGTCGACCGGCTGCTCGATCGCGGCGCGAGCGCCGAAAAGCCGATCCGGATGGCAAACGGCTCGACGGCGTATCAGGTGAACGGCAACTTCGGGAGCTGGACCGCCGCGCGCCGTAACGCGGACGGCAAGCTCGAGACCGGCTGCTTCGACGAAGCGGGCCCGGCGAAGAGGTTCCTGGGCTTCGAGGGCGACCCGGTGGCCCCGGCGACCGTGAAGGCAGAGGAGAAGTAGGCCATGACTCGCACGACGTCCTGCTTCGTCCTCGTGGCCCTCACCCTGGGCCTCGCCGCGGTCCCGGCCCAGGGGGCCGTCGTCATCAACATCATCAACGGCGATGCCGCCGGAGTCGGTTTCAACGACCCGACCATCGTCGCGCCGGTCGGGGGCAACCCCGGTACCACGATCGGCGCCCAGCGTCTCAACGTGTTCAACCAGGCCGCAGCCATCTGGGGCGCCGCGCTGGATTCAAGCGTCCCCATCAACGTACAGGCGACCTGGGAGGCGCTGACGTGCACCGCGACCTCGGCGGTCCTCGGTTCGGCGGGCGCCCTCGCGGTCGACAGGGACTTCACCCTCGCTCCGTTCCCGGCCACCTGGTATCACATCGCCCTTGCGAACAGGCTGGCCCAGACCGACCTCGACCCGGCCGGCAACGACCTGCGGGCCAGGTTCAACGTCAACCTGGGGAACGCGGGCTGCCTGACCGGCTCTTTCTTCTACTACGGCTTCGACCACAACGAAGGTACCAACGTCGACTTCCTCGCCGTCCTGCTGCACGAGATGGGTCACGGCCTCGGGTTCCAGACATTCACGAGCGGGACCACCGGTGCGTACTTCAGCTCGTTCCCGTCCGCCTACGACCACTTCCTCCGCGACGCGTCGACGGGCCTCCTCTGGTCCGATCCGACGGAAACGGACCCGCAGCGTGTCGCCTCGGCGATCACCGGCGTCGGGCTGAGCTGGACCGGGGCGAGCTCCGACGCGTACGGAACGGCGAACATGGTCGATTCTTCGCAGCTCGTCGTCACCGGCAGCGTCGGAGCCAACGGCAACTATTACGTCGGCACCGCGTCGTTCGGTCCCGCGCTGTCGACCCCGGGCGTAACCGCTCCGATGCAGCTCGCCGTCGACGGGACTGCGCCGGTCAACGACGCCTGTGAAGCCCTCGTCGGATTCACCCCGGGCAACCTCTGCGTCGTCGATCGTGGCGTTTGCGCCTTCACCGTCAAGGCCGCGGCGTGCCAGGCTGCCGGCGCCGTTGGGATGATCGTCGTCGACAACGCCGCCGGTGTCCCGCCGCCGCCGGGACTCGGCGGCACCGACCTGACGATCACGATCCCCTCGGTCCGCGTCACACTCTCCGACGGCACACTGATCAAGGCCAACCTTCCGGCGACCGGAAACCTCAGCACGACCTCCGTCCGGAAGGCCGGAATGAACATCGCGGGGCAGATGCTGTTGTACGCACCGAGCCCGTTCCAGAGCGGCTCCTCGGTGTCGCACTGGGACACGTCGGCGACTCCGAACCTCCTCATGGAGCCGGCCATCAATTCCGACCTCAACGGCACGCTCGACGCGACCCTCGAGCTCATGCGCGACACCGGCTGGTTCGCGACCCTACCCGTCGAGCTGATGCGGTTCGAGATCGAGTAGTACCGAGAACGCCTCCCGCGACCGCGACGGCCGCCCCTTCGGG